>CALJAE010000176.1 GCA_938028175.1 uncultured Acidimicrobiales bacterium | reverse complement strand
CACTGCTATCGCTCCTGCTCAACCGGAAGTTGTATCGGTAGAGGCTGTCCAGTCTCAGGGCGTTGTGCAACAGTCTCAGGGCGTTGTGCAACAGTCTCAAGGGGGAGTGCAACAGTCTGCTGCTAGCGGTGCAGCTACTGGAGCAGAAACCCAGAACCAGCCTGTTGCCGGAGATCAGTTTGATACTGAAGCACTTCATAGCTTGGAAGAAGAGATCTCTTCAGGTGTAATCGATCCGGGACGTCAAATCGCCGAAATCGATCGATTGATTTCGGCGATTGATTCTTCAATTCAGCTGTCGGGTGCCTCAGAAATCAAGACTGCCTTAGTTGACCTTCGCTCTATTCTGGTTGAGATCGAAGGCGGCGCTGACTCAAACACTGGAGTTGAGGTCGCTCAAAGCGCTCACGGGAGTGCACATTCAGCCGGTCACGACCATGGCTAGATAAAGCCGATATCGTTTTCGGTTAGTGGATTTCGACAGAGTTAGAAGAGCGATCCGTCGTAGATATGTAAAAGTGCAGTCTCGTCTCGAGGCTGGCATCGCCGATCGTTGGGTTCCGGTATTCGGAAGTGTGCTCTTGATTGGCGTGCTCGCTCGAATGTCAGTGAGTAATTTCGAGTCTGGACGTCTGGGCCCAAACTCGGGTAGGTATGCCGATGCATTAGTCGCCCTTAGACAATCTGAGTTTGTAGCTATCCCAATTTCGGGGGCAGAAAGTTCAATTGCTGAACTGTTTGGCCCCGTACTTCTGGCTCCACTCGCAATGCTAGTCACAGTTATTGATCCGATCAGGTTACTTCTTCTAGTTCAGGCAATTGCTTTGGGCATTACTGTGTTCCCATTGTGGAGGCTGGCCCGCCAGGTAGTAGCCCTTAGGTTGTCTGCTGCTACGGTCCTAGTTTTTGCCTTCAGTTTTCATCCTCTTGTACATGATCTAGCGATAAGCGATTTTCATCCAGAGACCTTAGCGATTCCAATGATCATTGGTCTAGCTTTGGCGAGCGCTCAGAATCGAAAGGTTCTTTACTGGTTAATGGCAGCCGGACTGATACTGCTTCGTTTTGATCTTGGAATTGTAGTCATGGTGTGGGGGATCGTTCAGCTTAGAGAAGGTAAGCCTGAGCGAGCGATCAGGACAATTGGTATTGCGGCGGCTTGGTCCCTTGGAGCATTACTTATATTGCATCCGGTCATTGGGGTCAGTGAGCTGAGCTGGGGAGAGAATCTATTCAGAAGAGAAAATGTTGATCTAGCGATTCCGTTGTTTGTGCCGTTTCTTTTCATTCCCTTCTTGTATCCGAGGTACCTGATCCCAGCTGCTCCTGTGGCAGTCTTGTATTTTGTAGCGGATGGTGTCGTCGGGTTCGGCACCCCTGTACCTGTGATCCTTGGTTTCGCCACCGTGGCGGCCGCCTACGCGCTTCGTCGACTTGGTCAGCTCGGGGTGACCAGCGTGTTCGTTGACGTTCGCCTCTTGGGGGCGATGGTGCTCGCTGGGGTAGTCGTGTACACAGCTCTGTCTCCGCTGAGTCCTTACGAGAGCCCTTGGGAACTCGATGACCGAGACGAAATTGCTACTTCTGTTGGTGCGGGTCTAGTCGAGTTGGATGCAGACGACAACCTTAGAGTATCTGAGTCCGCTGCGTCGATTGTTTCTGGCGAATTCGAATACTCCGAGTTTCAGACATCGGATTTCCCGACTGCTGTTACTGCCTCGGAGGGCGACTCTAATGTGATTGTGATGGTTTTTGATGACTATCCTGAAGCAGATTCAGACATGTTGGAGACTCTGAGCGTGCAGCTGGAAGCGATTGGGTTTGTAGAAGTTTTTGGTGATACAGAAATCGCAGTTTTTAGGGAAGCTAGTTGATGCAAGTTGGAACACTGCCTAACTTGTTTACAGCGCTAAGGGCTCTCTGCATTCCGATCTTTGTCTGGCTACTCGTCTCCGAGGATGCAGTGATCGAGGCGGCATGGTTGCTGGCAGCACTGGGCGCGACAGATTGGGTTGACGGTTACCTTGCTAGAAAGTTGGACCAGGGCTCAAAGTTTGGAAGTATTTTTGATCCGGTAACTGATCGAATTCTATTTGTAGTTGCCGTGCCATTGGTCGGCATTTTTGGTGGAGCGCCAAGGTTCATCGTGGTCATAACGCTACTTCGAGAGTTTGCTGTGATTGCGATAGCGATTGCGTACTGGATTAAGCGGAAGGAGATCCTCAAGGTGTCGCCGGCAGGCAAGACTGGGGCATTCTTTCTTTTCTTTGCCTTCCCAATGTTCTTGGGAGGGGCCACCGATGTTTTTTATGCTCCCATACTTATGGTCGGAGCCTGGGTGCTCGTTGTTCCCGGATTGATTTTTGGTTACTGGTCAGTAGTCAGCGATTATTTGCGATCCAACTCAGAAATATCCTAGACGCGCTAGCTTTCTGTCCGATAGGTGGACTAGATTCTGGAGATGGATGCTCCAGGAGATCTCTTTTACTCACAAGATCACGAGTGGGTTCGTGACAATAAGGACGGGGTTGTAACAATAGGGGTCACGGACTTCGCTCAAGACGCTCTTGGAGAAGTTGTGTTTGTAGGGCTCCCCGAAATTGGTACAACTGTTGTAGCTAATGCCCAGGTTGCTGAAGTCGAGTCCACTAAGTCAGTGTCCGATGTTCATAGCCCGGTGAGCGGCGAAGTGAAAAGTGTTAACACCGACCTGGCTGCTAATCCGGGTGTTTTGAACACAGACCCGTACGGCGACGGGTGGATGTTCACTATTAAACTTACTAAACCCGAAGAGTTAGCTAGTCTTGTAGACGCTGAAGCCTACTTAAATTCAACTGGAGCAAACTTATGATCGAGTGTTCGTCTTGTGGGTACTCAAACCCGATTGATGCAAACTTCTGTTCTTCATGCGGGACAGAATTGAATTCTGTTGAGCCTGGCGAGGTAACTGCCACTTATGAAATCATTCAGGTTGAATCTGAGGTACCTGTTCCGGAGCTTACCGATTTGCCAGAAGGTTCTAAGGCTGTACTTATTGTTAACCATGGTCCCAAGAAGGGCACACGTATAGCTTTGGCCGAAGAGGACCTATCTATTGGTCGAGACCCAGAGAGCGACGTGTTCCTTGATGACATTACGGTGTCACGAGAGCACGCCAAGGTCGAGTTCAAGGATTCGGGATATTTGGTTTCGGATCTCGGAAGCATGAACGGAACTTATGTAAATAAAAACTTAGCTGAGTCTGTGACCCTAACTAATGAAGATGAGCTTCAGATAGGGCGCTTCAAACTCACTTACTATGACATTGCTGAAGGGCAGGAGAGCTAGATGATGATAGAAATGGAATTAGTTGGCGTAAGAATTCAAATGCCTACTAATTCACCAGTCTTGATTCTCCGTGAACTTGAAGGGGAGGAGCGAGTAGTTCCTATCTTTATCGGCGGCCCAGAGGCGCATGCAATCGACTTAGCGGTTACTGAGCAGAAGATAGCGCGTCCAATGACACACGATCTTTTTGTGGAAGTTCTAGATGGGCTCGGCGCAGAAGTTGAGCGAATGGAAATCGTCAAACTTGTTCAAGGAACTTTTTACGCCAACTTGTATATTCAGGTTGGTGAAGATCTGCATGAGTTCTCAGCCCGAACTTCGGACGCTGTTGCTCTGGCTGTCCGATCGAAGTGTCCAATACTCTGCGATGAAGCAGTAGTGGCTGAAGCCGGTGTAGTGGAGCCAGACCCAGAAGAAGTTACTCAGGACGAAGAGATGATTGAGGAGCTAAGACAGTTTCTTGACACAGCAACTCCTGAAGACTTCAGCTGACTTGTTTGAAGAACCGTTTTGGATCTGTAACATTTAACAGGTGCGGGACGACAAACTATTTCGAAATCGGAGCCAATGTCAAACTCGGACACAACTTACAGCGGTAAGCAAGCGGCAAACATTGTAGGTATCACTTACAGACAACTCGACTATTGGGCTCGGACTGATCTTATCCAACCAGCCGTCGTCGCTGCAGGGTCTGGTAGTCGCAGGCAATATAGCTATGAAGATTTACTCAGACTTAAAGTTGTAAAAGTTTTGTTGGACTCGGGCATAAGTTTGGAAAAGGTCAGAAAGGTCTTTGAGAACGTACAGGGTTTTGGTGCAGATGTAAAAGACGCCAACCTTATTCTCGATGGCGAAGAAGTTTTCTTTAGTGATAGAGACAACTTGGTCTCGCTCATCCATGATGGGCAGATTGGTATGTTTACCCTCGTATCAGTTCAACACGTGCAAGGTGAGCTCGATGCCTCGATTGTTGATCTGCAAGAAGCTAAAGAGGAAGCAACTAGCCTTCTGTCTCAGGCTCCTCAGCAGCAGGTTCTGTAGATTCGCCTTCACTGTTCCAAAGTTTGGACTGGTTCTTGCCAGCTTCCTTCGCCCCGTATAGGGCTTCATCAGCTCGGTCGTACGTGACCTGTGCTGTAACATCTGCATCGTGCAGGGCTACACCTGCACTCAGGGTGGTAGAACGGTCTGGGATATCCCAGCCATGTAGGATTCTTTCTGCCACTGCCTCGGGGTCAGCGAATGCTCGCTTAGCAACGACCATGAATTCATCACCGCCAAGTCTGGCCGAGGTGTCCGAGTCACGAAGGCAAGCCTTAAGGTGGTCGCTTAGATCTAGCAGCACTTGGTCACCTGCGCTATGGCCCATTGTGTCGTTCACCTCTTTGAAGCCATCGAGGTCTAAGAGAATAAGAGCATCTCCAGTGTTGAGAGATTCCAGTAGTTTGTTGGCATGCTTTCTGTTGCCGATTCCAGTTAGCTCATCGGTTCTAGTCGCCTTCTCCAATTCATCAAACACGTATAAGTGCTCAATCGCAGAGCTTAGCTGGGTGCGGTAGACCTTCGTAAGTGAGACTGTGTACTCTTTGTCGACCTCTGCTGGTAGGTCGCAGACGACGGCCCCAGCTGGTAGGTCATTAGCTCTTATTGGAGATACCAACAGGTTCTGTTCACTAACTGAAACTATCTTTGGTTCGGTGCCGCCAATGGCCTCTGTCAGATGCTTTGCAATCCTGGTGTCGATGATGTCATTATCGTTGTTATCAGACCCCTTAGAAGTGGCGCTGACGAGCTCGCCCTCTGGGCTTCGTAGAACAGCCGTTACGAAATCAGAATCAAATAGTTCTTGGGTCGACTCTACAATTTGAGTTGCAGCATGGTTAATGTCAGCAGGTCTTTCGAAATTTGTCATTACTTCGTCAAGACGCTTCAGGTTCGACAAATAGTTTTTGTTTGGTCCGACTCTTTTGCCAGCGATTGCCTCGCCTAAGACTGCTGCTACCAACGCACTGAATGCAACGTTAGTAGTTTCAAACTCGTGAAGGTCAAGCTCTTCACCAAATAGAGCAACAGCGCCAAGGGCAGCAGCAGTGAAGGTGGCAGCCCCAAATCCAAATGAACTTCCCGCCCAGATTGCTGGAGCAATTATTCCAACAGCGATTGCCAATTGGCTAAAACCGTCTGAAGTTAGATCAACCTCTGCAAACCAAACCGCTGCGATAAGGACAAACGTGAAACTGAGGGCCGTTGCCAACTGGCTAACAAAGTTTGATGTCTTGGAAGGGTTCGTAAGTGCAGACAATGCAAATGCAGTCGAGGCTCCTGCCAACAGCCAGGCTGGCTGAGTTTGGCTAAGGTCAGCAGTCGAGAAAGCAAGCACCAATGCGAGCACCAAAAAGCACCCTGCCGCTGTTATTCGTGATTGTTCTCGCCGATTAAACCAAGTATGCATATTTCTCACTAGAACATACAGTGAACCTCAGACTATCGACATCAAGGTCAGTTCCAAGCAATTAGTTGTGATGCAGAGAGTCAATAATAGGCCGCTATTCCACTAGTCCTACTGGGTAGTTGACTAAAGTAGGGCCTACGGGTTGAAAATTACGATGTTTAGCCGAAGGTATTCCAAGGCCTAGTAGGAGGTAGTTCGCTATCAGCCAGGATCACGAAGACTCAAATAACGGCTCTGCTGAGGTTGGCGCACAGGCTGCTGTCTCGGCCCTCGAAGAGCGCCTTTTAGACACGCGAGGTCAACTAGCGCAAGCGATATCTCAAAATGAGAAGTTGACTTACACCCTTTCAGAAGCTCGAGAACACATTGCTGCCCTCAGAGAAGAAGTGGAAAAGCTAACGCAACCACCAAGCGCCTATGGGACGTTGCTAGAAGTTAATGATGATGACACAATCGACATTTTCTCGGGTGGTCGAAAGATTCGAGTCCAAGCACACCCAGATATCGCAGAAGAAACTCTTGTAGCTGGTGCAGAAGTTGTACTAAACGAAGCGCTAAATATTGTTCTTGTGCGTGACCCAGAGGTTGCCGGCGAGATCGTATCGGTCAAAGAAGTTCTAGATAATGGAAAGCGAGCCATGATTGTGGCGCGCGGCGATGACGAAAGAGTCGTTGTTGTTTCCGAGCAAGTCCAAGAAGAGGGCTATCGAGCTGGCGACTCAATGCTGATGGACTTACGCTCCTCGGTGCTGGTTGAGAAGCTTCCAAAGTCCGAGGTAGAAGACCTTGTCCTTGAAGAAGTGCCTGATGTGGCATATGAAGATATCGGTGGTTTGGCAGATCAGATCGAGACCATTGTTGACGCTGTAGAGCTTCCATTCTTGCACGCCGATCTTTTCGCAGAGCACGAATTGCCAGCGCCGAAAGGTATCTTGCTTTACGGCCCTCCCGGTTGTGGTAAGACACTTATCGCTAAAGCCGTTGCCAACTCGCTTGCTCGTAAAGTCGAAGCAAACAATCCGACCGCAAAACCGGGTGCTCCGGCTAGAAGTTTCTTTCTGAACATCAAGGGGCCAGAACTTCTTAACAAGTATGTAGGTGAAACTGAACGGCAGATTCGTTTGATCTTCCAGCGTGCAAGAGAAAAGTCTGCTGAAGGATTTCCAGTCATCATTTTCTTTGATGAGATGGAATCACTGTTTAGAACTCGTGGCACGGGTGTGAGCTCAGATATGGAGTCAACCGTTGTACCTCAGCTGCTCGCAGAGATCGATGGTGTGGAAGCGCTCAAGAACGTTATCGTTATTGGGGCTTCGAACCGAGAAGACTTGATTGACCCAGCGATCCTGCGCCCAGGACGTTTAGATGTAAAGATAAAGATCGAGCGACCTGACCCAGTCGGGGCGAAGGCTATCTTTGCGGCTTACCTAACAGCCAAACTCCCAATCCATGAGTCAGAAGTA
>CALJAE010000175.1 GCA_938028175.1 uncultured Acidimicrobiales bacterium | reverse complement strand
GCAACAGTGAACGGACAATATGCGGGAATGGCAAGCGGGTCGACAATGCTTCACCCACACTCCACTGGCAAGTGGCTCTACGTAGATGAGCTAGACGTCACCGTTAACTATCGCCGCCAGGGTGTGGGCACAGCACTCATGGACTTCCTAGAAGCTCATGCCAAATCTTTAGGATGCTACGAATTAGCACTCGGCGCCGACACACCCAACATCGGAGCCAACAAGCTGTACGAGTCTCGAGGACCATCAGAGATTGAACCAGCCAACTGGTATTGCTACAAGCTCGATGACTAACTCGCTTCGGCTGGATTGGCATCGATCACCAACTTGCCACTATGTTCGGACACAATAAACTCACCGCTAGCAGGTGACAAAGAAATAGGATCCAGCACTCTATTGGCTCCTGGAATCGAATGCTGACTGGGAGCAAACAGCAAGTCAGGATCTACTAGAGCCTCGATTGCCTGAAGCTGCTCTGAGACCAACCGACTACCGCTTTCTGAAACAACAATGTCAGCCTCCAGCGAGCTAGTGACTAACCAAGAAACATCAGATTGTCGAACACTGTCACCTACCCATAGAACAGTGCCAGATGATGTCTGGTGTAAAGCAAATACCTCAGGCATTGGAGACGAGGTTAGCAACCCAAGGATTGTGATTACCACAAGCCCAAGACCGGTGACCGTCAGCAGTCTGCCCAGCGGTTTAGAGCGAGACACGCACACAAAACCAAGTAGTCCAAGAACCACAAACCCCAATCCAAAACCTCTTAGCCTCAAACTCAATGTTGCCACGGCTTGCAAATAGTCAATGCCTAAGTCAATGAACCAGCCAACGGTTTCGATACCAAATTCTGGCAAGAAGGGAGCCGCAAGACTCGAGGCGACACCTAACCCCATAATCAAACCAGCTACCCACCCAGCAGCCAAGTTTGCTGGGAAAGAAATTACTGAGCCTGCACCAAAATAGATAGCGAGCAGCGGCGCAACAGCCACTTGTGCGCCAACGGTCACAGCTAACGCCTCGGAAAGGCCTGCCAGCAAACGAGAACTAGTCGCCACTCTAAGCGCCGGTGAGATTAAAAGTATGCCGAGAGATGCAACGACCGAAAGTTGAAAGCCAATAGACAGAGAAAGAAACGGGTCGATAATTAACAAAACAATTACTGCCAAGCTCAACGCCTTTAGTCCTTGAGTTTTTCGACCAACTAAGGTTCCCCACAAGCTGATCGAAGTCATGGTTACTGCTCTCAGCACGGACGGCTCAAGTCTTGTTACTAACGCAAATACAACTAGAGCTGTCAGAGCTAGCGCTGTTCTCGACCGGATAGGCAAGGATCTAAGTACCGGACGTAGAATTAATAGAACAAACGCAACATTCTGACCCGAAACAGCCAACAAGTGAGTTAGTCCAGCAGCGGCGAACACTGACCTCTCGGAAAGATCTTGTTCTGAATCATCTCCAACTACCAGTCCGCTAAACAGTGCTTGATTGTCGAAGCTTAGGGAGTCTGAGACTCGATCTACTTGAGATCGTAAGGCTTGGGGCACTCGCTGCGACAATCCGACTGAAACCACATTGCCAGCATCTGACACTCGCAAAGTGCCCTCGATATGGCTGGCCTTTCGAAAACTTGATCTATCAGTTGCAGATAGTCTGCCATCGACGCTTAGCTGGTCGCCAACTTCTGTTCGGAACAAATTCCATGCAATCTGACCATTAGCGACCGCTTCGACCCTGGATCCTTCAAACTCGCCGTCTAACAACTTAAGAGTCATTCGCAAGCCTGCAACACCTACAGACTCTGGTTCAGACATAACCTCGACAAGGCCAGAATATGGCGCCTCCAAAACAGGTTGAAACTCAACAACTTCGATGGATGACCGCAAAGCCACGGCCACAATGACTAAGACAAAAGTTAGGCGGATACTTCGAAACCGCAAAGCAACGCCTACGAGCACCAGAACTACCAGCAACACCCAGGCATGAGGAGCAACGACTGTTTCTTGTACAGAAACTGCCATTGCCACGACGAAGCAGGCAATAGCTAGAGCGAGAAGTTTAGTATCAGATAACAAGCTAGTTGAAGACGAGATCCTCACGAAACTTCTCTAACTTTGCCTCGCCAATTCCTGACACTCGCAATAAGTCATCAGGAGTTGAGAATTCATTGACTTGTCGTTCATCCACTATTGCTTGGGCTAAGGCTGGGCCAATACCGTTTAGGGTTTGCAACTGAGCCAGAGTAGCCAGATTAGGGTTGACTGGCTGGAAGGCTGTAGATCCCTCTAGAGATGCTTGACCGGTCGGGCTATAAATTGGGTTAGTTGTAACCGCCGGGTTAACTGAGACTTCGGTATCGACACTCTGTTGATTCGCAGTGGCCGAACTTTCTCTCTGCAATGTAGTTACTGGTCTTCGGGCTGGGACAAACACTTGAGTCCCATCTACCAGTGGAGCTGCCAAGTTGAGAGATGCTGTGTCCGCATCGTCAGTTATGCCGCCAACTTGTTTGAGTGCATCTATGACCCGGTCGCCTGGCTCCATCTGGACTACCCCTGGCCCGTTTACTTCGCCAGCAACATGTACAGAGATGAACTCTGGGTCAGTAGTAGTCGAAGATGTAATCACAGCCGTCGTTGCCTGAGGTATTCGAGCATCGATACTCTCAGAAGCTTGAAGCCACGGAAGCCTGAAACCAAAAAGAACAATCCCTGCTGCGAGGCTGAGCGCTACCGTTGCCTTAATCCAACTGGGAACAAGCACAAGGCGATCTATAAGCCGAGCAACGCGTTCCTCGAGAGGTACTTGTTCACCTTCTAGCTGAGCGACTGGATCAATTGTTTCAGGAATGACAGGCAGTTCTTGGGTGTCCACAGATTCCTATGGGCTGAACGGAAAAGAATAGTCACAGAACTATCTGCGTAGACCTCCAAACCTACTCAATATTCGACTCACTGCAGGACTTGGATTCTTCGACCGCTGATGAGTTGCCGCAACAACCTCTAAACTCGTCACCACATCACAGATAAGTCCAAACATGTGGATCTCGGAATTAGGAT
>CALJAE010000174.1 GCA_938028175.1 uncultured Acidimicrobiales bacterium | reverse complement strand
CACAGGCTGACCATTATGCAGTATCGGACCCCTGTTACACAATCATTGTGGACAAGTCTTTGGCTATAATGACTAAGGAAGGCGGCGAGCATGGCGGGAAGAACATTCAAAGAGTTCTGTGAACAAAACGATATTAGGGTTCAGATAAATGCGGCAGATATCGACTCTATCGAAGTCGAAGAAATCTACTTCTTAGAGCAGGTAGAAGCGCAGCTAAAGGCCTCGAGTATTAAAAAAAGGTCTGAACTCAAAGCAAAATTAGAAGCAGCAAGACAACAAAAAGTTGGCCTTGCTCGCTATATGGAGGACGAAAAAGAGCCAAAATACCTGATTAAGGTTCGAATAGAGACTAAAGAGGATTTGTTCGATCTAGCTCGCTTTTTATACCACCAAGATAAGAAAAGCCCATGGCCTGAGCTCCTGGTACAGCGATACAGATCAGGAAATGACAGCAAGTGGTCTGTCTCAGCGCTTGCCTTCCAGGTCACTAGCACCACTATCTCGACGCCCACGCGCTGGCTAACATATGAGCAGGTAGTCAATGAATTCCACGATTGGGACGAACAACTAAATGGCCCATACACAGCGGCGCCTAACAGAGTCATTGTAAATGGTTCGCCACTGACCAACGCAGAGCTACTTGCGCTAGCGCTCACTGAATCAGAGCTTCTTTTAGGTGTCTTCTACGATTTCGAAGCAAGCGAAGACACAATAACTATGAGACCAAAGAAGTTGCTTTCAGGAGCAATTCGGCCTCAACCAATAGAAGACCGCCAAATAGCGAAAATAATTGTAGACACGCTTGCAGGTGTGGCCAGCCATTGGATAAATGGTGGAAAAGCATACCTAAAGTTTGAATCCGGGCAGCGAAACAATAACGCAGACTCAGTTGAGCTCTACCCAACCGATGTGGTGGACGGTCAGCAACCAATTCTTGTGACACATCTAGTAAAGCACCTCGAAGCGACACGCCACTTGGACCCCTTTTCACCTCACGTACAAGATTCAACAAAGGGTCGGAAATTACCTCGCCCACGCCGAGGTTCTGGAACTTGGTTGCCAGACAGTAATAAAATCACCCCTACAGGATTTGTTGCGAGCGGGTCTGACTTTCTAAAAAGACCTAGCCTAAGGAAACGAAGTTAACCCGCACCACTGCCACACAATCATTGTGGACAAGTCTTTGGCTATAATCAGTTTAGAAAGGCGGAAGGCATGGCGGGAAGAACATTCAAAGAGTTCTGTGAACAGAAATCGATTAGAGACCAGAAAAATGCCCTAAACCTAAGGTCCATCAAGACTGAACGCATCAGATTCTATGATGTTGTATCCGCTGAGCTTGACAATACAAACTTTTACAATCTTATTGGACGTATCGAATCAAGTCTTGCTCTAAGGGTTGCTGAAAGACAGAAACACTATCTGGATGAATTCGGTGAGAATAGAGGATCCCCTAAACAACTGGTCAAAGTAAGATTGAACAACGAGGGAGATCTCCTCAACCTTGCTCGCTTGTTATACGTTGATCTAAACGAGGCCAAAAACCCACAACTCTCGTTGAATAAGTGGGGCAACGGGGATGACATAAAGTACAAGCTGTCAGCTATTGCCTTTCAGATTGATAGCACCACAATACAGTCGCCCGATCGCTGGCTTACTTATTACGAAGTACTTAACCACTTCCCCAACTGGGATGAACAGCTGCAAGCACTTTTCACAACCAGGTCACCAAGAACTATCGAGAGCACCCTGACAACAAAAAACAATACCCCAGCTGAGGTTGATGCCCCCCTGACAAACGCTGAGCTACTGGCAAGAGCACTAGAATCTTCACCCACTCAGCTAGGCAACTATTACTCTTTTGAAGCCCAGGGCGACCGAGTGGTCATGCAACCTAGAGAAATACCTTCCGTTGTGATCAAACCTGCACCCATAGAGGACACCACGATCGCAAAGATAATTGTCGAAACACTAAATGATTTAGAGAGCAAGTGGAATACAGATGAAGACACCTATTTAAAGTTCCAGTCTGGTGCCTCAGAATTTAGAACAAAGACAACTCAACAGATATATCCAACTGATATTGATGACCAGCAAAGACTCCTCCTCATCGCCGATATAGCGAAACACCTAAACGAGCCCCGACACTTCGATTCTTTGTCACCCCAATTTCAGACACGAACAGAAGCAGCATCACAGCCTGGTTTTAAACAACCTCAAGATGGGCAAGTCGAAAGCCCTAAACCCCGCCCTGGTGGAGGCTTTGGAAAGCCGGGTAACACGACAATCACACCTACTACCTTTGAATCCAGGAACAACGGCTACCTATTTCCTAGGTGCTGACCTTACGAGGGCAAAGTTTGATCTGGGATTAGACCTGTATTTCGCCTAAAGATTTAGAAAAACATACCGATTGATTTAGCATGCCCCGCATGCTAATGTATTTAGACAGTGATCTATTCATTTGCAGACAATTCCACAAAGGATATTTATGAAGGTCATAAATCTAAGCAAGCTAGAAAACTGTTACCCCAACCCCTTTGGACGCCCGCACAAAGGAAACTCGACATGCTCGACGCAGCCTTCACACTCAAAGACCTCAAATCTCCGCCCGGCAATAAGCTTGAGAAACTCAAGGGAGGCAGAAAAGGACAACACAGCATTCGAATTAATGACCAGTACCGCATATGTTTTTACTGGAACAACGGATCCGTCGAAGAAGTTGAAATAGTCGACTACCACTAAGAGAACAAACATGAACACGAAAACCAAAATTACTAAGCAACGCAAACCAACAGCTCCTGGCGTAATTCTGAAAGAGGAATTTCTACTGCCACTTCAGATCTCACAAGCTGAAGCATCAAGAGCGATGAGTATCCCGTACCAAAGACTCAACGAGCTGGTTCGAGGACAAAGGTCACTAACAGCTTCTACGGCATTAAAGTTGGCCCAATATTTAAATACGACACCACAGTTCTGGATGAATCTTCAAAACGCTGTAAATCTGTATGAAACAGAGAACAAAGAACGCAAAGCTTTGGCTAAGATCAAACAGCACACAGCTACATCATTAGCAAGCTAATCAAATTGCGATTCGACCTCAGCTAGGTTAAATTCAGCTTCTTCCCATGCGCTCAT
>CALJAE010000173.1 GCA_938028175.1 uncultured Acidimicrobiales bacterium | reverse complement strand
CTTCAATAAGCCAGTACTAGGACCTTTCTTAGACCTTATGGGAGGTTTCCCAGTAGATCGGGCTGTTTCCGACAGAGAGGCTCTTGCGATAGCTGAAAACGTTGTGGCAGGCGGTGAACCGTTAGTCATGTTTCCAGAGGGGGCGAGATTTGTCGGCCCAACTCTGGAGGAACTCAAATTAGGTGTTGCCTTTATTGCATCTCGACAACAAGTGCCCGTAGTCCCTGTTGGCCTTGGTGGCCTCGAGCGAGTGATGGGGAAAGGGCACAAGTTTGTTAAGCCATATAAGGTTGTTGTCGTGATTGGGGAACCCATCTACCCACCCGTTAAGGCAGATGGAAGAGTTAAGCGTTCTAAGGTAGCAGAGTTCTCAAGAGAGATACAAAGTCAATTGCAGGGCGTCTACGATGCAGCTGAAGAGAAAGCTGGCTAGTCGGTCAGAACTTTTGAGGCATGTAGATTCTTGTCAATGCCTTTGCGTTCGGCATCATTGATACCTCCGAGAGCAGCGGCTATCGCAGATTCTGCACCGGAGAGTAGGTTCCTTAGCGATCGTGGAGGGGGGAAGTACTCATCCTCTACGGTTACTTCAACATTTTCGATACCGTCTTTGGGATCGAGCTTACTAATTACTGCTTGTACTACTCGCTCGGGTGCTGAGGCGCCAGCTGTAACTCCAACTACTGAACCTATTGGCAAGTCGAGTTCATGTGGCCCGTTTACTCGAACGACCGTTTCACAGCCCGATTCCCTTGCTAGCTTGGCAAGCGCATTTGTATTGGAGCTATTAGCAGAACCTATAACGACTACTGCATCACAGCGCTTTGCAATTTCCATCAGTGCGGCTTGACGATTGGTGGTGGCAAAGCAAAGGTCGCTTTTGGTTGGCGTAAAGATATTCGGAAATTTTTCTTTCGCCGCATCGGCAACATCTTCCCAGTCTCTATGAGAAAGGGTTGTCTGTGCCAGAAGTGCGACGGGTTCACTGAATTGTTCAAGTTCTTCGACTTCGGCAACGGACTCAACACGATGGATAGATTCCGGGGCTACCGCCATTGTGCCGACAGCTTCTTCGTGTCCTGCGTGGCCGACATAGACGATGCGATATCCATCAGCAGATTTGCTTTTTACTTCATGGTGAACCTTGGTCACAAGAGGGCAAACAGCGTCAACCACGTAGCTTCCACGCTTTTCGGCGGCCAATACCACCTCTGGAGCGGACCCATGAGCGCTCAGCATAATTGGTGAACCTTCTGGGACTTCAGTCACGTCGTCGATGAAGATTACACCTTGATTCCTGAAGTCCTCGACCACGAGTTTGTTATGCACTATCTCGTGGTAGCAGTAAACGGGGCCATCCAGCAGGCGAACCATCCAAGAGAGCGCTTTGATTGCCATCTCGACCCCGGCGCAGAATCCACGAGGGGAACATAAGATAACTTTTTCGCACGATTCAAGACTGGTGGTCATTTAACCTCTAACTAGTTTTGTTGAAATAGATCTGGTTAACCGTGCATGAACGGCTATTGAACGCAGCTTCACAATAGCAGAGGTAGAAGTTCCATAGTCTTTGGAATCGATTGTCGAGGCCAAGCGCATCGACTTTCGACTGGTTCTGCCAGAATCGATCTCGCCACCGTCGGAGTGTTTCTGAGTAGTGAGGAGTGATATCAATGGCTGAACTGACTTCTAGCCCAGCGGCACTAGCGTTAGCCTTGATTACTTCGAGTGAAGGTAGGAACCCTCCTGGGAATACGAATGTTCTGATGAAGTCTTTAGTCTGTTTGATGCGTTCATAGTCTTGGTGTGGTACACAAATTGCCTGGATGGCGGCTTTGCCATTCGGATTGAGTGAGTCTGAGATCCTTTTAAAGAAGCTCTCATAATCGCGCCAGTGCACTGCTTCGATCATCTCGATAGAAACAACATGATCATATTTGCCAGTCAAATCTCGCCAGTCTGAGCTCCGTACTGAGACCCGATCCGAAAGGCCGGCATCATCAATTTTTTTGGTGGCGTAGCTGTGTTGCTCGTCAGAAATTGTGGTGGTGGTTACCTCAGCCGCAGTTGTTGAAGCTGCACGTGTTGCAAAGCCACCCCAGCCAGTTCCAATTTCGAGGATTTCATCTGTAGCTTCAATTTGAAGTGTCTTTAATATCTGGTCATACTTGTTAAGGCTGGCCTGATTCATCGACTCGTCGGTCTCGTGGAAGATGCCAGAAGAGTATGTCATCGTCTCATCTAAGAAGAGTTCGAAGAACTCGTTACCCAAATCGTAGTGCGCCCCAATATTGTCTTTGTCGCGATCACGAGGTCGGAAGTCGAACTGGCCAATAAATAGATCGTGCAATGGCTTTCTGACTTTAGCTAGCAGATTCCGTTTAGTGGAGAACTTGCTCAGGACTGTATTGAGCAGCTCGACTACTTGAGTGGGGTTGTCTGAGTCCCACCATTCGTTTATATAGGCCCTTCCTAGTCCGGCAGAGCCCTCAAGCAGAACGGCTTGCCATGCAGCTGGAGATTTTACAATCATCTCCACCTCAGGGCTGAGGCCGTTACCAAAGGTATGAGTACCTTCGCCATCAGTTATCTGAAGAGTTCCGTCTTCGATTTGACGACATAGGTACAGAAGAAGGGAGCGGCTCGGTCGGTGAGCATTGCCTGAAGGAATCCAGGTATTCGAAACTGCGAATAGTCGGTCCTGGGCTTCTGTAAATGTTTGCATCCTGCGCCTCCGAAGCTAACACGGCCAGTCTAGCTTGAAAGAACCGTAGCTGACTCTGGTTATTTGTTGGGGTGGGCGTTAAATCGGACTCGCTTTTTTACAAGCTTCAAGGCCTGCCAATGGATAGCGGCTGATGTCTTATGTGTAGACCCGGCATTGGTGAACAGGCCGGTTACTCGCTCTGATTCATTGAAACCTCCGATGGCTGTGTTGAGGATCACATCATTAGCTTCATCTAGCACGTCAATATCAACTTGCAGGTTTTGGTTATCTACCGTGAGTTTGTAGTTGTAGTCCATGCCTAAAAAGGGAGAGACATGAAGTTTCTTAGCGAAGTTAGCAACAAAACTGTTTCCGTCGTTTCTGAGTTCGACTGCGTATAGATGTGATTCTTTCCACGGAGTATTCGTAACTTCCAGAAGACATGCCGCCGGGACTAATTCGTCGAAGAAAAGGTAAATAGAAATCGGGTTGAATAGCCAACCCCAGAGTCTGGGTTGTGTTAGAAGTCTTAGAGTCATGCCCTCGGTATTAATGCCAGCCTTTGACATCTCTGCAGTTGCCTGGGCCCTTAGTGATTTGTATGTTCGCCCAAGATGGTCATTTGCTCTAAAGCAGATTGGGTTCCACCTGCTCCGTCCTGAAAATGGTATTCCCTCGAGCGCCGTTTCAGGATCATCGGGATCTAGCCAAATAGAAGAACTCTTATAGGTGAATTCATTAACGGCAGGGTAGTTGCGTCGGTGCCATATTTGGTTGACGTAAATCCCCGGCTCAATCTCACCTAGAGTCATTAGCGGAACGTCTCACTCAAGTGGGCTGCTGCTTGAGACCCAGAAAGGGCACCATCCTCGTGGAAGCCGTAGTGCCAGTACGCTCCGGCAAAGTAGGTGCGGGTGTCTGAACCTTGTCGAAGTAGATCTTCATAAGAAGACCTTGCCCGGTGGCTCCCTAAATCAAACACGGGATGTTGGTAGTCGCATTGATAGAGGATCGAGTTTGGGTTTATGTAGTCGTCACAATTGAGGCTGACGAAGTAATTGCGCTTTGTACTTAGGCGCTGCAAGTTATTCATGTCATAAGTCAGGCGAGCTTGCGTAGCAGTTTCGTCGCTTAAGTAGTTCCATGAAGCCCACTGACTTCGTTTTGGAGGCATTAGCGTACGATCCGTATGGAGGGTCGCCGTATTCTTTATGTAGGCGATGTTGCCAAGCGTGTGTTTTTCTAAATCAGTTGGCTCCTCCAGTAGTGCCAGTGCCTGATCAGAGTGGCAAGCAATGACGCAGGCATCGAAGTTGTGGTGGGTGTTCTGAGCTTGGATTACCACTTGGGACTTAGAGCGTTGAACTTTGTTAACCGGTGAGTTTGTCAGGATCTTAGTTCCGTTGACCTTTAAACGCTCAACTAATAAGTCGATATAAACCTTTGAGCCACCGGTGACGGTTCTCCAAGTGGGTCTATCTCCGAGTGAAACTAGACCGTGGTTGTCGAGAAATCGCAACAGGGTCGAAATCGGAAAGTCCATATAGGTGCTCGGGTCCGCTGACCAGATCGAAGCCCCGAGAGGAACAAGGTAGAGATCGATAAAGTTTTTGGAGAACTTGTGGTGGCGGCAAAATTCAGAAGTTGATCCTTGCCACATCTCTTGCTTTGCTAGTTCTGCTTTTGCTAGCCGATTGAAACGTAAGATCTCAGCCAACATCTTCCAGACTTTAGGGTTGGCTATGTTGGGCCTGTGGGCAAAGATTGTTTTGGGACTAGTGGCACGGTAGAAAATATTATTGTCGTGATCGGTGACCGAAAAGCTCATCTCGGACTCTTGAGTTGGGACACCTAAATCCTCGAACATCTTGGTTAGCAGGGGATAGTTGCGGTCATTGTGGACAATGAACCCAGTATCTATACCAATCTTTGTTCCATTATCGTCGACCTGAACGGTGTTTGAATGGCCGCCAATTCTCTCCGATGCCTCAAATATCGTGACATCGTAAGTCACCGAGAGGCGATATGCGGCATAGAGCCCTGAAATTCCGCTTCCCACTATTGCGACTCTCATCTAGCAAAGCCTAGAGGTGAGTAAACACTTTGGCTCCTTCGTAGACTGGGACTGGGTCAACAAAGCGCGAGTAACCAATGAACACTGTAGTAATTTTCGGGCGACCAAATGTTGGTAAATCATCTTTGATGAACCGCATTCTTGGGCGTCGAGAAGCAATCGTAGAAGACGAGCCTGGTATTACGCGCGATCGTAAAGTGGCACAGGCTGAATGGCAAGGCGCCGAATTCGATATTACAGACACTGGTGGTTGGCTAGCCTCTGGCAGTGAGCTTGATGCAAAGGTTACCGATCAGGCGGCCAAGGCAATTGAGTCAGCAGATGTTTGTCTCTTCGTAGTAGACGGTCGCACCGGTTTATCTCAAGAGGACCGGGCAGCTGCTGCAGTTCTCCGAGGTAGCGAAGACAAAGTGGTACTGGTCGTTAACAAGGTTGACACCGATGATCTAGAAACTCTTAAGTGGGACTTTATGCAGCTGGGTCTAGGTGACCCTTGGGCAGTTAGTTGTCTGCACGGCAAAGGTGTAGCCGACATGCTCGATGAAGTCGTCGGAAGATTCGACGAGCCGACAGAAGTTGAACAGCCTCCGCAGCAGGATGAAAGAGTTTTCTCAATAGCGATCGTGGGTCGTCCGAATGTAGGCAAGTCAACTTTGTTCAATAATCTAATTGGCGAAGAACGTTCTATTACTCATGACATGGCAGGGACCACACGTGACACCGTAGATGTAACCATGAGCACTGACATCGGGGAGATCAAGTTCCTGGATACAGCCGGAATGCGCAGGAAGTCAAAGATCGATGAAGACACGGAGTTCTTTTCTGCACTTCGTTCACTAAAAAGTATTGATGGTGCTGATATAGCTCTGTTGGTTATCGATGCAAGCGAGGGTGTCACCGCACAAGACGTTCGCTTAGCTGAACGCATCGACGCTGCCGGATGTCCGATAGTCGTGGTTTGTAACAAAGTTGATCTGATCGGAACAGAAGCACGCTTAGAGCTGAACACTACCTTAGACCGAAAGTTGAGCTTTCTACCTAATCCGAAGGTGCATAAGATTAGCGCAACTTCTGGTTCGGGAATCAATAAGATTTTGCCATCACTAAGCGAAGCTATGGGGGTTTACACAACCAGAATCCCTACTCAAGATGTAAACAAGATCATCCGCATCGCCCAGCAAGCGCAACCAGCTCCCGGTGGAGCCAGGATCTTGTACGCGACGCAAGGGGCAACCGATCCACCTACTTTTACGCTCTTTGTTAATAGGAAGCTTCACGATACTTACATTCGATATATAGAGCGAAAGATTCGGGAGTCCTTCAAACTAGGGTCTACCCCAATCAAAACAAGAGTGCGTTTAAGAAATGAATAGGATTAGCCGTTGTCTGATGCTCAGCCAAGACCAGATCACTTGCGGCTAGGCTCTTAAGCAATGAGATTCGTACTTCCTGGAATTGCTGCGATTGTGTCAGCTGTCGCTGCAATAGTTTGGATTAGAGCAGCAGTCCGTCAAGACCGTGTCGTTAAGCGTCTTGCGTCTGAGAATGTTGACCCAGATTTGTGGCGGCTCGCCAATAACGATTATCGACGAGACATTCAGATGGCCATCTTTACGGTTCTCGCAACCATAGCGTGCGCTGCCGTTGCCTTTTCAGGCGTAGGTCTCTTTTCAGCAATCTTGGTTTCAGCCTTAGCTTTGCCTTCTGCCGTTACTCTCTTATATTCAAGCTCTCAATCCGAGATCGCACGTTTGGCAGAGGCCAGGGTCGAGGTAGAGCAGAAAGCTCGCGAAGTTTTAAGTCAGGAAGAGTTAGCCCCATTGCAGTGGGCGGCTCGTTTGGCGCCATCAAAGTTTGAATCCTTCGATGGTTTAGAAATTGGTCAAGCCTACGAGGCCAGCAGCGGTGCAATGTCTGGCGATTTCTACGATGTGTTCGAGATCGATGGTGACCGAGTAGCCGCCGTAATAGGAGATGTAACTGGCCACGGAATTCAGCCGTCTATAACAGCGCTACAAGCTAAGTATCTTCTGCGTGCGTTTTTGCTCCAGTTCCGTGACCCCGGACAAGCGTTACAGGAGCTGAATTCTCAGATGCTTGTGCTTGAACGAGGCGAAGAATTTATCTCGCTAGCGGTCTTGGTATTTGACTCGGATGCAAATACTGTGCGCTACGCATCAGCCGGTCATCCAGCCTCTTTCGTATGGCACTCTCGTGAAGTCAATGCTTTAGGGGCGACTGGACCTTTGTTGGTTCTTGATCCGAACGCTAAGTATCACTCTCGTGAAATGCGATGGGAACCAGATGACGTTGCCGTTCTCTACACCGATGGCTTGGCGGAAGCCAGGTCGGGTGATGTTCTTTTTGGCGAAGATGGAATTGCTGCAGTTATCAAACGGGATCCGACGGTGGCAGCGGGAACTCTGACCCAACTACTTATTGAAGCGGCCAGAGACTTCTCAAAAGCTCCGCTTGGCGACGACTTAGCGATCTTGGTTGTAAGGCGTGATAAGTAGTGCCTTGGTGTGATAGCTGCGATACACAAGTCGATCAAGTTGAGTCTGGCAGCTGCCCAACTTGTGGCGACGCTCTTGATACATCTGATAAGTCGAGAACTAACAGCTCTCTACCTTGGCACTTCTGGATCGTAATTTTAGCGTTGATTGCCTACTTGGCTTGGAGGCTAATTGACTTGTTGATTCAGGTTTTAACATAGGTATCGACGCCTAGCAATATAGGCCAAATGCCGTTCTGAAATCTAAGTCTGTGTATGACATAATATTAAGAAGGCGGTGTTGAGGCGATGAGTGATACGAAAGCAGTAATCTACGGTTTGCTCTTGGGAGCGGTCTTGGCTAGTTCTGTTGTGGCGGTTCTCTTTGTGCTGCGTTCTGATGATGGTGGAGATATCGCTGTTGGTCAGGTACCAGAATCGGTCGGAAGTGTTGAGGGCGCTGGAGTTCAGCAGGGTGTAGTGCAGCAGGGTG
>CALJAE010000172.1 GCA_938028175.1 uncultured Acidimicrobiales bacterium | reverse complement strand
ACCAATAAACGGTGGCGATGTCATGCAGTTACTCTCCATAGAAGAAGGTCCGACTGTCGGAAAGATCATGAAGCACATAAATCAGCTTCACAAAGACAATCCGGACGAACCCAAAGAGTTCTTCGAAAAAGCTGTTCTAGAGTTCGAAGTCTAAATCTCCGTGCTTTGGATCAAAGCCCCCAGGCTTTGCAACATCGTAGTTTCTGTAAGAACAAAGTAGATACCCAACAAAGCCAGTACAGCAATAGTGGCGATACCAATTCCCTTGAGGATTCGATTCCAGAGGCTCAGTTTCTTTTTAGCCGGGAATGGAAATGGTGGCTGAGAAGCAGCTTGGCGTGAAGCAGCCAAGGCGTATCCTTCGCCTGGGTATGAGGGTGCAGTTAGAGGTGTCGGTATTCCCGAGTTCCAGCCGTCTGAAAGAATCGAAGGAGTAGTCAAGGAGAAAGCATCTGCAGATGACTGGGCTGACTGTTCAAATCTGCTCATCTGTGCAGTTTGTAGTGCTTCTTCATCGTAAAGATCAATTTGGATTGGTTCAGTCAGATCAATCACAAAGTTGTGTTCTTTTGTTTCTGCACAATCATCTAACGTCTTTATTAGATAGTTGGGGGTCGCCGCCCTAAAGTGTGGTTCGTTCGTTACTAGTCCTTTAGCTGTCCCAATAGAAACAGCTAGGTCTAGTCTTTCGATATCAAAAGTGTCTAGTAGCCCTTGGCTTACGTTAAGCGTGTGAAGGTATTCGAGATCAAGCGTTGTTGCGGGCGTAGCAGTCTTAACTTTTAGGGTGTTGCACTCTAACTCTTCGACCGCCTCGGCGCTTATCAAGTCGCCTTCAGAAATATAGAACTGCCAGCCAACTCCTGACACGATAGAGCCGCTGACTGGGCCAGGGGAGTCGATTACTCTGGCAGCTGCTTGAGGTGCTAGTTCTAGTCGTTCAAGTGGGATTTCGTTTTCAGTAAAAATCCTTTGGTAAGAAGCCAAGACATCTGAGCGGGCGTAAGCGATTGCATCTCCAAGGCTGACTTTGCTGAAGTCGGCGTTAGTTTCTTGTTCAAGGTCAGAGAGCCATTGGCCTGTGTCATGACCAGAACGAACACCAGTTTCAGAGTCGCCGAAAGCAGCAGATACTCGTACATTGCCGGTGAACTTTTCGGGCAACTTGCTCCAGAGAGAGGCAATTTCAATTGATAGCCGCCCAAACGGATTTTCGGGCCTAGAGGACCTTTTTACCTCGGCGTAGCCAATAATCTTCTCGGCGGTGTTATTTAGAATGACAGCTCTGACAGTTTCTTGAGCTATCTCGATTCCTATGCAGCTGCCTGCAATACTCATAAACGGCTTTCTATTTAGGCGGTATTAATAGGGTTTAGGTAACGATTACTAGTTCGTTCTACCTATGTGTTAAAGATGGTGGCCTAAATACAGAAATTTCTCAACCGGAACTCAACATTTTTTGTCAGAATCAGGCCTTAGGAGCCCTATTCATAGGGGCTATCGGCTGATAACATTAGTAGTGGCGGATCCAATAGACGAGGCGGGCTGTCTATGAAAAAACTTTTAGGTGGAACTGTAGTGTTCATGTTTTTCATGATCCTTATCCCGCTTGGCCTTGTTGGCACTTCCCAAGTGGGCGCTTCTGTCTGCGGGCCAATAACTGTTGGCGATACCTTTAGTAGCCAGGGTTCAACGCTTACTCAAGAACAGCTTGATAATGCAGCAATAATTGCCGGAGTCGGTCAAGACCTTGGCATACCTGCTGAGGGACAAGTTATTGCGATCATGACCGCAATTCAAGAAGATCAGTTGCGTAATCGTGGTGGTCGTTTCGACCCGGAGCTATTTGCTGCTGGAGATTTTGATGGGAATAGTGTTGGCTTGTTTCAGCAACAAACTCGACTTGTTATCAATGGGCAAGAGGTCGATGGTTGGGGAACCGTCGAAGAATTAACTGATCCAGTCATAGCCTCAACACTGTTCTACGAGGGTAAAGATGGCTTCGAGGGGCTAATAAGAATTGATGGTTGGCAAGATTTAGAACCCGGCGTCGCCGCTCAAAGTGTCCAGAAATCAAGCTTCGCCAACGAGTACGCCCCACAATTGCCATTTGCACAAAGGATTCATCAAACCTTGACGGGTCAAAGTGTGGAATGTAGCCCAACTTTTGGTGCAGCGACCGGTGATCTAGTGGAGATACAAACCAGGTTCGGCGCAAATATGACTGTAGATGCATCGATTGCTCCAGCGGTTCAGGCTCTAATTGACGATGCAGCTCAAGACGGCATTGATTTTGGTGGATGGGGTTGGAGAAGTCATCAACGTCAGCACGAACTGCGAAGAGAGAATGGCTGCCCAGATGGGTGGACCCACTTTGATGGTGAGGACCCAACACAATGGTCAGGTTCTAGTAGTTGTCGAGTTCCAACTGCTCGCCCAGGTTCATCGTTCCATGAGTCAGGTTTAGCAGTTGACTTTAGGTGTGCTCAAACCGGTGGCCCAATAAGTAATCGTTCTAATACTTGCTACCGATGGTTAGAAGCCAATGCAGCTAACTATGGTCTTATTAACTTGCCATCTGAGGCTTGGCATTGGTCAACAACGGGAGGGTAGCAATGAAACTAAAGATCATTCTTATAGTAGTGCTTACGTTTGGACTTTCTTCTTGCTCATTGTTAGCCGGCAACGATGATCCTGCCATAACGACTACTACCAATCCGACAGTTGAAACGATTGCTCCAGTCGAAACCGTTCCTCCAATTGAAACAGTTCCTCCATTAACGACTGTGTCCGTCGAGCCTACTGATATCGCACCTGATGAGATTCCACCAGGTGAAGGCTTGGACTCTGAAAACTTAGATCTCGATCTAACTTTGGTTGACAGTTCTAATCCGGACGAAGTTGCTTTGGCTGTTGGTTGTGCATTTTATGCTAGGCCTAATAGAGCCGAGACTAATGTCGATCTGGCCGATCGTTTGTTGCCTTTGATTACTGATGACTTGCATGCTGCAATACCGACTATTCGCCAGCCTGGCGATGATATCGTGACTGTCATTCCCGCTATCGCTAATGAAGTTAGGTTCGAGTTTTATCAGGTTTCATGTAACCGTAGTACTACCGGCGTTAACGGTATTCCGAGACTAGACGGCGCATTCATCGATTTAAGAGTTGAAGAACAAGCCGATGGTTCATTCTTAGTCTCAGAGTTAACTATCGGAGCGCTAACTCTTCCAGAACCCGCTTAGTTGATCGAGTACCCATACTTAATTAAGAGCGGAGCAGCGATTCCGGTAATCTGAGCTTCCTTAGGCCAGGTTAGGTTTTCACGCCAAGCTTCATCTCTGCGGAACTCGACAGTCTTGCTTTCGCTAAAGCGCATTGGGTTTCCTGCTACAGAATGCATGCCCTTTGAAATCGTAACTTCATCGTGCGTTAGGAAAGGCAGTGGCATCTGGTCATCTAGGCCGGCGAGCTTCAATGTCTTTCTGATTGCTGAATCTGGGTCTGCCAAGAAGTCCTCATACTTGATTGTCTCTTGCTGAATTTGTCTACCCAGCACTTCGAAGCCGATGTTGTCTGTTACCCAGCGGAAAGCTGTACGAGCGACCGGATAGGTAGGCATGTAGTCGTCTTCAGCCTCGGGGCGTTTCACTTTCTTGGTCCAAGAATATGCAACGCCTCGTGGATCTCGAACAACATGGAGAACCCGCACATCTAGTAGAGGGTCCAGCGAGAGTAGGGCAGCTGTGGTTAGGTGCTTGGAAGACTCTAGGATCACTTCTGTCCCAGGGTTTGCCTCCGCAGCAGCGTGCAGCACCTTTGACATGTTCTCCACATACTCGTCTTGTTCAGCAGTGATATAGCCAGCGTGGTGAGCTCTAATTATCTCAGGTATGCGTCTGGTTCTGTCTACAGACCAGCGCAGATCGATCATTCTTTGATGGTCGATCTTATCCCAGCCGCCAAAGGCGCTTTCACCAACTTGGGTCCACATTTCACAAGAATCGAAGTTCTTACCACAGCCACACAGCTCGTTGTCTCTAAGCCCACGTTCCCACATGTGAAGGGTTTCGCCAACAGCTAGTGTTCCGGGGATTTCGTTAAGCACTGTTTCGATCAGAGTCGACCCAGATCTTGGAAGACCACCTATAAAAAGAACTTTGAGTTTTTTAGTTTCCATTATTCCCACCCCATCTTGTAACCAAGAAGGTCTTCTACTTCCTTTATATCGTCGGCGAGCGCATCTGCGATCATCGAACGAGTTTCGAGACTAAATTCAGGCTTTGATTTTTTGTTCCATGCCGCAAACTCTTTTGGTTCGTGTTCACCAATTTCTAGATAGTTGAGAACGTGGCCATAGGTATTGCGAGGGTCGTCATACAAATCTTCAGACTTCAGAACCAAAAGTCTTTCTCTTCCGTATGCTTCAAACCAGCGCTCTAGCCCTCTTGCGTAGCGTCCTTGGTCGATATAGGAGAAGTGTTGATGAGCGTAAGAGGTGTAGCCAGGGTTGTCGAGCATCTTCTGCTCTTCTCCAGCCATTCGGTCGTGTTCGGCAGCGATCGCTTCTTCAAACGAGAGTGTTTCGACGTTTTGTCGACTGCGTTCTACCCAGTGGCTAAATGCTCTTTCTATTGGATTGCGTAGGAGGGCAATAACTTTGGCATCTGGAACTATACGTCGTGCCCTCTTGGGGGCATGAGGATGATGTAAATAGTAAGGGGTGGCATCGCCAAGCAGTAGTTTCTGTCCTGCTGCTTTTTGTTTCCGGCCATGTGTGAGTTTTGTTGGATAGTGAGACTTGTACCAATTCAAGCCTTTGTCATAGTTCACATCAAAGAAGTACATGCCCTTTCGAGTTTCCCTAGCTGGATATAGAGGTGCAATTTGTTCGTGTTGGTTTAGCCAACGAGCTAGCGAAGTGGTTCCGCCTCGCTTAGTTCCAATAATTAGGTAGTCGGGCAAACAGCGCAAAGAAGCTGTTGCGGATCCAAATAGTCTGAATCCCTTTAGACCTAGAGATCGTACAATCTCGTTTGGTCCTTCTGGGGGAACGTATTTAGCGCCGTATGGAGTAATTTTAGGATATTCAAGTGCTGTCTTCATCACTTAGCGGAATCGGCACAAAATAGGCTCAAATGTAGCTTTCTGTCCAAACCCGCTTCCAGAGCGCTATCTGGGCATTGCTGCTAGTGTAAGAAACAGATGGAACTAGTTTGTGGCAGACCCGGATGCTCTAAAGATGCAACTGCAACAATGCAGATCGATACCGACTCTATGGTCGTGCGTATCAGCGACTGCGAGTCTTCAATCGAAGGTATAGCCCTTTGCACTAAGCATGCAAATGCAACGTCTGCTCCTATTGGCTGGCAGCTACTGGACGAACGTGAGACACTACAAGAGCCAGCACCAGCTCCAGAACCAGACATCGACTTGGTTGATTCTGTTAAGTCTCGACCAACTAAACGAAGAGCTACCGAGAACCTATCGGGCGACCGAGTGAGTAAGTTTCCATTTGGTTATGAGTTCACCGAAGACGAGTGCCCAAATGACTTAAAGGTGACTTCTCCCTTGCTGTCGAGAGCGTTTAGATCCAGCAAGTCAAAGAACTAGATCAACGAATAGTGAAATTCTTCTAGCTCAAGTTCGGTTAGAGTTGCCGTCGTACCCTAAACGGAGGTCAGCTAGTGAAAGTAATGTTCAAAGGAGCCAGCGGGGCAGAGTTAGCTGGTCGCCTAGATAGCCCAGCAGATGAGCCAAAAGGAATGGTTGTGTTTGCCCACTGCTTCACATGCTCTAAGGAGTTGGTAGCGGTTCGTGAGATCTCAAAGTCACTTGTCGAGCTTGGCTTCGCCGTGTTTAGTTTTGATTTCACTGGTCTTGGTTCTAGTGATGGTGACTTCGCAAATACAAACTTCTCTTCTAATGTCGAAGATCTGAGAGCTGCTATCGAGTTCGTTGAGGCAAACTACCAAACCGTTGACTTGTTGGTAGGGCATTCTCTGGGCGGAGCTGCAGTTCTGTATGCTCAAGACGCCTGTACTCATGTAAAGGGAATCGTGACCATTGGCGCTCCTGCCGAAGCTTCTCATGTTGAACACTTGTTTAGCGAATCGTTAGATGAGATCGAGCAAAAGGGTTCGGCTACGGTTTCTATTGGGGGCAGGCCGTTCGAGATTAAGAAGCAGTTTATTGATGACCTAGCCGCCGTAACAATTGCTGACAAGCTCTCATCTCTAGAAGTAGCTCTGTTAGTAATGCATTCACCGGTTGACCAAGTCGTGGGTGTCGAAAACGCTAGAGATATTTTTCAACAAGCCAAGCACCCTAAGAGCTTTGTTTCGTTAGACGATGCCGATCATTTATTGCTAGATCGTAGTCACGCTCGCTATGCGGCACACGTTATTGCAGCATGGTCGAGTCGATACCTGGCTGAGCCATCTGCCGTAGCAGACGGCTACCCAACCGAAGGGGTAATTGTTGCCGAGACTGGAAACGGTAAGTTTCAGAATCGAGTTAAAACAGTAAGCAATACTTTCTTGATGGACGAGCCAACATCTGTTGGAGGTTTAGATTCAGGTCCCACTCCATATGACCTTCTTGGAGCAGCCTTAGGTGGGTGCACGGCGATGACTCTGCGTCTCTATTCTGATCATAAGGGTTACGACTACGGCAAGATATCGGTTGGAGTCACTCACGACAAAGTGCATGCAGCGGATTGTGCTGACTGCTCAGATGAGACCAAGCAAGCCGGGGGATCTATCGAGGTATTTAGACGTGAGATTTCGATCGAAGGCTTACCTTCTGATCAGATCGATAACGTATTGCGGCTGGCCGACAAATGCCCAGTTCACAAGACGCTTCACTCCGAGGTTCATATCTCTACTGAGGTTAAAGATTAAACACCCGGATGTAGTCCATCTCGAAGGTTGCTCCTTGAGAACCAAGAGCTCGAGGATCGAGTGGTCCAGGTCTTCCACCTAGTGCAAGATTTATACGCAGGTCTCGTATTGTTCTATCAAATGGGGCTGGCCAACCTTGTGCGGTATTTGCCTGGTTTACCGTGTGAGCCAAGTTTCCATTGATAAACCAACGCAGATCACCGGTTCGGTATTCGACTCTGACTGTATGCCAGTCGTTAGTGAAGTTCTCTCCAAGTTTAAAGAACTTGTTGTTGACTACGTGCTGTCCAGAAGGGTCTTGATAGTGCATCGAAAAGAACGGTCGTGTTGGATTGTTAGCTGTCATTACTTCCAAGAAGTCAAACTCGCCGCCGAGTGGCCAAGATCCTGCCCAACCGGATGACCAAACCGCTGGGAATAGTCCAGCCTGATTGTTCTGATCGGCCGGTGTTAGTTTGACCCTAAATTCGATTGCTTGTCCCGGAGAGAAAGAAAAGTCTTGACCCCGAATCATTCCTGAAGTTTGTGTTCGTGGTCCGTCTTTGCAGGTTACGTTTTCGTTTTTGCCGACTAGTACTAGCTTTCCGTCACGTACCGAGACGTTTCTAGCGAAATAGCATTGCTCCTCATTGACCCCAAAGTTTGAGTTATCTTCGAGTTTCCAGCGTGAGGTATCTAGAGAGTTGAACTCCTCGCTCCAGACAGCATTTGAATCACCAGAAGTCGAACTTGAACTTCCATTGTTATTGTCGTTATTGGCTGTTGAGTTCGCTGTTGTAGGTGAAGAGGATGTAGCGATGTTAGCTGTTGTCTCTGCCGGAGTATTGGCACTGCGGCTAGACCCAGCAGAGGAGGCGTTATTCGGTGTGTCTGTAGTAGCTGGAATGGTGCTGCGTGTGGCATCATCGGTTGATTCAACAACTGTGGTTGTTGATAGCGGATCGTCTTCTGCTACTTCGGGGGCTGCTGGTTGGTTTGATTCATCATTTGGCTCTTCTGTAGTAGCAGGCCCGTCCGCATCGGCTGTTTCTATAGATTGAGTTGAAGCTGTCAGGTCGGTAGCCACTTGGTCAGAGCTTCCCAAGCCATTAAGTCCTACAACAGCAAAGACAATAAGGATTGCTGTAAATACGACGATTCCAATTTGAAGCTTCTGCTTATTTAGAGTGAAAAACGCACTCATAATCCCACCTTTGGCTAAGCCCGCAGCCTTACCGCCCGAGGTAAGTCTAACTGGAAGGCTTTAAGAATGGTAATTGAGTGAGACGAATATTTGATGGGGTGTTGTCATCAATAGACTCTAGGGTTTCGCCGTACTCTATTTGGCTAGAAACGTACCCCAGCCCAATGTGAGCGCCAACTGTGGTTCCGTAGGTGGCACTAGTTAGCAGGCCAACTGTTTTACCGGTTTTATCAGTTATAGGTGATCCACTTTTCAGGGGGTCGCCATCGATAGATGTCAATCCAACGAGCCTTGTTTGCTGGTCTTCTAAGACCGGCGCTAGATCTGAACCGTCAGCAACATCGAATTCATAACCTTGTAGGGGTATTCCGGCTTCAATACGTAGTGAGTTATATGCTGCCAAGCCAACAGGCCTTACAAACTCGTGAGCGTCTAACCTTTCACAGAATTCGTCGGCACTTGCCACCGGTACGAATATATCGAAGCCAAGCTCTCCGAGGCCCGAGCTAGGAGAACATGCGAGAGTACCCCATCTGCTATCCACAAACTCAACGTTTGTTTCACCGGTAGAAGCTATGTCTACCTCGAGGTCTCTCAATACGTCTTTTGATAGAGGGCCATGTAGTCCGACAGCAGTCAAGTCTTCTGAAATCTCGGCCCGGACTGTTGATGGAATCAAGAGATAACCAAAGTCAAATAAGCTGGCTTTGGTTCTCGTCCAATTATGTTCACCCAATACTCCTTGATATTGAATTGGTATTTCATAGTCGCGATAGGTAGTTAGGACAGCCAGTCGCCGATCGTGAAAACTTCTTAGTGGTGTATCCATTGGTTCGCCCCGCCTAGTTCAGTCTAGCCGTCATTCGCTTCGCCCATTGCCGTTGACCTAGTGGGTTTGGTTCCGCCAAATGTTTAGTCGGATATTCGCTTGCATTCCAGGCAAGCCCATCGCTCGTTTGTTGATTTGTTTAAGACTTCAAATGGCTGATAGAGAGCCTCTATTAGTGGTATTTGATCAATATGGAACCCAGTCAGTACCAACTGGCCATTCGGCTTGACTGCCGCAAGTACTCGGTCAAATATTTCCTGGTGTGACGACAGCACTATGTTTGCAACAACGAGGTCGAACTGATTTCCAATTTCATCAATACTGGTGGCTGACATTTCTAGTTCAACATCATTCATCTCGCAGTTTTTCAATGTTGCATCTAAAGCATCGGCGTCATTGTCTACAGCGGTAACAGCGTGTCCCAGTTTTCCTGCAAGAATTGAAAGTACCCCGGTGCCTGAGCCAACATCTAACATGCTGCCCTGGACTGGATAATTCGCGATCGACTCCATTGCTAGGCTAGTAGTTGGGTGTTTGCCATGGCCGAATGATCGGGAAGTGTCGAGTTTGATTTCAATATCAGTTCCACCTGGCAGGCTGAAGGTTAGGCCGCCTAGATCCGGTTGACTAAACTCATAACTGACAAAGGTTGGCGAGACCGAATGCATACTGGCGAACTTAGCAGCACTCATTTGGTCATCGAAGCCAATGAGCAGGTTGTCGGCGTTTTCCCAGATTGATTTTGCGCCGAACTCAAATGCCTGGCTAGAGATGATTTCTATCGATGCATCTGTTGAATCGGGG
>CALJAE010000171.1 GCA_938028175.1 uncultured Acidimicrobiales bacterium | reverse complement strand
CCTACTCTGTCTCAGAGGTAGGCAAGGAAACAATTCCTCAATGCGAGATTGAAGATGGAGGAACCCTTAAGTTCCGAAAGCTCTTCTCAGTAGAGCCAGTTAGCTAAAGCTTGCCTCATCAGGCACTTCTACACCTGGCTTGTAGTAGATATAGAAATTCTCAATTAGATCCTTTGCGTGCTCTTGGTCAAAACCAAAGGCTCCGACAACTGAAATTGATTGAGCATAGATATGTACTTGTTTAGCACTACCCTCTCTCAGTAACAGATCTGCGAGACGATCGACTGGGCGATCACCAGTAATTGGGTCTTCTTTGACATAGTGTTCGTGGCCCATCCCAGTGAAGTTTCTATTGGTCTCGAAAATCACTTCGTCAGAGACCGCTGATGTAATCGACACTACAGAGATTGGCTCACCCATAGCGATCCACAATAGCATCCAAATGGCGTAATTTCTCGACCTTAGCGACTACTGTTGTTGCGTGGATTCCCAGTTACCAGCTATTTATAGGCTCGGCATTGTCGGCGCAGGGCAGATTGCGCGCATGACTCAGCAAGCTGCGCTTCAGCTTGGGATAACCCCACGACTTCTTGCAGAAAGTATCGACGACTCTGCTGCCTTGGCTGCACCGGATGCTCGCTTCACACATCCTGACGCTATTGCTAGCTTTGCCGAGGTTTGTGAAGTTATTACTTTCGATCACGAACGTATCGATATTGGACTGCTGCAAGCCTTGGAAAATGATGGCATGCAGATTAGACCGGGAACTAAAACGCTTCGAGCAGCTTTCGATAAGTTACATCAAAGGCGTATTCTCTCGATGAAGGGCTTTCAAGTACCTGCCTTTGCAGAAGCTAAGGGACCAGACGACGTAATAGATTTCGCCAAACAATACTCTTATCCAGTTGTAATCAAGGGAACCAAAGCGGGTACTCAATCTAAGAGCCAAGTATGGGTTGTTTCATCTCAAGAAGAGGCACTTAAAGTTCTTTCCGAACAATCACAGCAAGAGCTGATGGTTGAGCAACATATGGATATCTTGACCGAGTTGACAGTAATTCTGGCTAGGAGACCTGGCGGCAATAGTAGAACCTATCCAATTGCTGAAGTAACCAATAAGGACGGGGTTTGCCAACAAATAAACGTACCAGCCGATATTGGCCCACATATTGCTGCCGAGGCTAGAGGTCTAGCCAAAGAACTAGCTGACTACCTCGGTTGTGTTGGAGTCTTATCCGTCGAACTATTCCTAACTGCCGATGGTCTAGTCGTAAACGAGCTTGCAGCAAGGCCATCAAACGCTGGACACTTTACAATCGAAGCGTGTGCTACCTCGCAATTCGAAAACCATGTCCGAGCAATCCTCGACTACCCACTAGGCCCTACCGAACTCAACTTTGCAGCAGCAACAACCCTTAATGTCCTTGGTACCGCCGACTGTGACCCTGCTATGCATCTATCGGATGCCCTCGCAATCGAAGGCGCTCATGTACATCTCTATGGCAAGATGCCTAAGCCTGGCCGAAAACTAGGGCACGTCACTGCAGTTGGAAACAGCGTCGACCACACTAGTGAGCTAGCCTGCCAAGCTGAAGCTGCCCTACTGGGGCGCCGCTATCAAAAAGGTAGCTCTAGCTAGCTGAAAGCCTGTGGAGCTGATTCACGCCGTGGACATTTTCTTCGCCCGTCTTCTGACTAATCAGTAACTTGGCCTTCTCGAACTTGAAGTGCTCTGCTAGCGAGCTAGCCACAAATGCGAGAATTGGACCAACAGGTACTGAAAAGGCAATAAGCCCAACGGACGGGAAGTAGCCGGTGAATGTATCTACCGCTACCCAGAAGAACAAGGTTGGCACTATGGCTACGAGGCAGCCTAACCCAAACCTACCTACCCAAAGTCCAAAGTTGTAAAGCGGACCATGCTCCATTACAGGAGTGTTGAAGCCAACCTTCTCTAATCGACGTAGAAGCTGTCTGGCAGGCTCTTGCCACTGAGACTCGCCCAGTGCTGCTTCTGCTAGGTATGACTCCGCCTTGGCCCATTCTTGGCGAACTAGTGCAAGCTCTCCCAATAGGAAGTTAGCCATTGGGTGGAAAGGGTCTGCAGCTACTGCCCTCAGAAGGTGAGCTTCAGCGTCTTTCTGGTTACTTCTAAGAATTGCTATCGAGGCTGCCTCCAAATAAGACAACACGTCGTTAGCTCCTAGTTCGAATGCTCGTCCGCTGTATTGATCGGCTAAGAGTAGCGAATTTTGTCGCACCTTGCCATCTTCAGAGAGGCTCTTAGTCATCCACAAACGTGCTAGCAAGCTGAAAGATTCAGGATTGTCATCGTGCAACGATGAGGCAACCGTTGCTGCATCAATTGCTTCATCGATACGGCCTAGGTCGATCAGAATTTCTATCTTTGTAGAGATTAAACTCAGAGAGCTTGGATCAACGCCTCTTGCCTGGGTAATAAGAACAAGCGCCGCCTCGGATTCTCCAGCAGCTAAGAGTCTTTGTGCGTCAAGATGTAAGCTTTGAACCTCTGATAGATCTTTATCAGCGTCATCAGATCCTGAGGTTACTACCCTGCCAAGATCTTTCTTCAACTCAGCCTCTAGCGAATGATCAAGATACTGCCTCAGCGATACCTCAATTTGTTCGACGTCTTGAATGGTCGAAACTTGGTCTGCCCCAGCCACTGGCTCAGAGTCGACGGGGAGTGAAACAAACTGCGGGTTAAACGATTTCATGCCAGTTATGCATAGCTTTCTAGATCTCTCGCGCCGTTTTACCCAACACGTAGTTTAGAAAGAATTACCCAAGCTGTCATCTTGAACGACAAAAAACACCTAGAAGCTACTATTTAGCCGCTGACGAAAGGAATTGGGTTAGCAGCCAAGAAATTACGAAGATCATCTACCGAGTTTGGCTCAGAAGATGTCGTTAGATATAGCGACGGAGTCCACTCACTACTTAGTGCATGGTACTTCCCAATACCTGGACCTGGAACCTTGTTGTTCCCAGAGTCGCCGGCTGCCCAGTAGTCGATACCACATTGGCCAAGAACCCTAACCTGGCTTAAATCGACGGTTTGTCCGTCTGGCTGCTGGAGACGAATCTCAGATGTTAAAAACTCAGCCGTCTGACCTGGGGCAGGTTCGAGCCTGCTTCCATTCCAGAAGTGTGCAAAGTGCGCTGAACTGTTCCAAGGAGCAGAGAAACTTCCGTCTGCTTCTTGTCGCCACGGAATTGTTCCCTGGCTACCTGCATCAAATGGGTTACCTGTGTGGCCTCGTGTCGCCAAGTATGCTCCATTGTTTCCTGGAGTTAGGTTCACATCTATGGCTTTGTCCCACTGCCCATTTACTAGACG
>CALJAE010000170.1 GCA_938028175.1 uncultured Acidimicrobiales bacterium | reverse complement strand
GTGACTCGGGTTAGACCAGGTCCCGGCTCCCGCAACGATCAAGACTCCACTGTGTTTGGCAATGAAAGTATTGATCGATTTAGTAGCAACGGGCCTGCCGATTCTAAGAATTACCTCGGCTGCGACTGACTCTGCAAACTCGATGTCGGACAATAGAGGGTGGAAGGACAGGCAGTGTTCGGTAGGAATTTGAGACTGTGGATTAGCAATAATTGGCCACCGAAGCCGCTCTGCTAACTCAACAACCTTAGAAGGATCCTCGGCCGTTTCGCCTACAACGATAATCCCCCGAGCACCTGAAATTGATTTGACTAGGTCGGCCAATGCCGCTTCGGAAAGTGTCTTTTGTTGTTCACTCAACCTATGCCAAGGCAGGCCGTCGGCTCGGCCAGCTGGGGCAACAGCGTCGTCTAAAGACTCATGGACGGGCAAGAATGGTTCGACGAACCTAAGGTTCGCATGAACGGGGCTTCGGTTCGTAGCCGCCTTTGCAAAAATATGAGAACCCAGTGACCGCCATGTATTAGCGTTCTCCATGCGAGGTGGTTCGACATCCCAGCTCTTAGCAAATTTTCCGTACAGCTTGTCTTGCGGAATTGCTTGAGGTGCCCCAACGCCACTCAGTTCGAGTGGACGATCAGCCGTGCAAACAATAAGTGGAACGTTACTCATTGAGGCTTCAATAACAGCAGGGTAGTAGTTAGCCCCTGCAGTGCCAGATGTACAAGCTAGAACAACTGGCGAACCCGTCGTCTTTGCATACCCTAAAGCTGCGAAGGCAGCGCTGCGCTCATCGATGATAATGAAACAATCAAGTTCGGCTCGTTCATCGAGCGCAACAGAAATTGGTGTCGAACGAGAACCAGGTGAGATAAAGGCTGCTGTGACTCCATGGCGGATCCACTCATCAACTAGAGCTCTACAAAATCTCAGTTGTGTTGAATCATCATTCATAGAGGTCAAATCGAAGCGATCAAAGCTTCAAAGAACCAAATTTTGGCGGACCTTCAGGCTACCCGTACTTTAGGTGTAGCAGACTCGCTTGCTAGTTGAGATGTAGTTTCCCATCGACGAGTACAAGGTCGTCAAAAGGCTGGTCTTGATAGAGATAGCTGGCAGGAGAGATATCACCGATAAGGGCTAGGTTCAGTTCGTTTTGGACTAGCGCTAGTAGTCGTCTTCCAGCCCCAGCTTCGAGCAAGCCTCCGAGTTGTATTGAAATGCCTGTGTCGCAGAGTAGTTCAGCGATCTCTAGGGTTGCCGTGATGCCCCCATATCTAAACGGCTTTACACACACTGCATTGATGGCTCCCGCTTTGTGGGCCTGTAGAACAAACTCAATGTCTGTGGCTGACTCGTCAAGGCTAATAAATTGGTTTTCTTCTAAAGCGGCGAAAAGCTGTTGAGCTTCTGGACTGGTCGACATTTCGTGTTCAAACGGTTGCTCAAAAACAGTTACTCCTGTCCTCAAGAGTTTTAATGCAGCCGGTAAGTCTGCGGGAGCAAAGCTGCCATTGGCATCGATATCAATCTGAAGTTCAGGAAACTGGGCGGCAACCGAAGCAAGCCAAGCAGGGTCAGTCTTGGGTGAGACCTTGATTTTGAATCTGCTATAACCGAGCTGGGCGAGCTCAACTAAATTTTCTACCGGCTCACCATCAGAAACTACAGCCGAAGCATCAACGGGTTTATAGGTTCCAGTTGGCTCAATTGCTAAAGCCCCCATTAACAATGCATTCTGAATTCCGAGTTTCACTGGGACATCAAGATTCTCAAGGTCCTCAACGTCGTAAGCGCTAACGCTATGACCTACTAGTTTTCCGACTAACGCTTGGGCCGATTCAATTACGGCATCGGTTGCTGGAGCTTCATAGCCCGGTAAATCTAGAGTCGGAAACTCACCTGCGATGACTCCATTTGGTGTGGTCATCTCAAGCATTGCCAGGGACCTGGTAGCTAGTTCGTTAGAACTATTCCTAAAAGGCGAGTTAAAAGTTAGTTCTCGTTTACTGACTTTGATATCTGCTACCTCAAAAGGCTTGTGCAATAGCTGTTTTAGAAGGCCCACATATCTCCTGTTCAAAAGTTCAAACTTTTATCTTGATTCGACGCGACTAATTTAGCCCAAGGCCGTCACTTCTATATAGCACGCATGCAATTTGTGTGAGGCTAAAGCGAGTCAGTTACCAAATCCCTCCGGTAGCTGGCTTCCTTTAGTAAAGAACTATAGGGTCGGTCACTAAATCCCTCCAGTGGCCGACCCTTGGTACTTTTGCGATCGTTTCTATTTCTTAGATGTATGGGCAAGCACAGTTGCTGTAAACCAAATAGCGCCGAAGACAAACACAGGGATCCAGAACTCGGGACTCCAGCGGTTCTCTAATTCGTAGCTCAAGCCCTTACCAAAAGCTGTAGCGGTGACAAGAGTCGCTAACACCTGAGCTTTGCGATTGTAGCTAAACGCTCCTAGAGCTTCGCCAACATAAGCTAGAGTTCCGGGCATTGCAAAGACAAATATTGCAGCTATATCCCAAGAGTCTGGCCATATCGGAATGCCTGCAACTGCCAGAATAGCAACGATAAGACCTAGGGGGTAAAGACTTGCACAGCGGGTACAGATATGGGTCTTGCCGACTTTAAAGCAGCGTTCACCATGTTGTTCTGGCCAATGATGAGATAGCCACATTTTGTTAGCGTGCTCACTATGGGCATGCTTTTGGGAGATAACGGCGATTTTGCGGTCTAGCTCAGCCATTTCCGTAGCTGAGAGCTTCTTTTCGGCTGTTTCAACCTCAC
>CALJAE010000169.1 GCA_938028175.1 uncultured Acidimicrobiales bacterium | reverse complement strand
ATCAAAGGGCCACACCCTCTCTGCAGCGGGCTATGAAGTACGCACCCCTGATTTTGCCAAAGGCAAGCCCGCACCGACTCTCAAGCTTAACGCTGAAGCGACTGGCGACAGTGTCGTAGGAGCTCAGCAGCTATCGAACGTTAGCTGGTCGGTAATGTTTGACGACCTAGAGCTTGATGCCGAACAGATTAGAGATCTAGCTCGAGAAGCCAGGCCACTAATCGAGAACAATGGGAAGTGGGTCGAGCTCGACCAGCTCGATTTGCAGAAGGCTGCGGCAGCTCTTGAAGAACGAGAGAATATAAATAGACTAAGCGGCGCTGACATGCTTCGCCATGCCCTAGGCCTAGAAGGCTCAACATTAAGTGGCGGAGTTTCTCTAGCCGGCGACGGGTGGGCAGCAGACTTACTAAAGAGCGCATCGCAGATCTCAGATAACGTTTCAACCACACTTGAAGGGTTTGAAGGCGAACTGCGAAGCTATCAGGCTGAGGCTCGCACGTGGCTAAGTTTCCTTGATTCTGCCGGTTTAGGTGGCTGTCTCGCTCTGGATATGGGTCTCGGTAAAACTCCAACCATGCTTGCTCATCTAAGATCAGAACGTGGAGAAGGTCCATCGATTGTGATCGCCCCACCTGCTGTGGTTGGCAACTGGGCAGCAGAGGCTAAAAAGTTCACACCTGGCCTTATCACCAAGATTCACCATGGACCTAACAGAGCAACTGGCGCTGGCCTAAAGAAGTTTGTTTCTAATAGCGACCTAATCATTACTACTTATGGCACAGCGGTGCGGGATATGGATGCCCTTTCAAAGCTTGACTGGGACAAAGTTGTACTCGACGAAGCCCAAGCTATTAAGAACCCTGCATCTGAGACCGCTAAGCAGCTACGTCGCCTTGAGGCTAGAACCCGTGTTGCACTAACCGGTACACCAATCGAGAACGGGCTGGGCGATCTATGGGCGATCATGGACTTTGTAAACCCAGGACTAGTAGGGGACAGATCTAGCTTTATAGCTCAGCTTGCGGTAAGCGAAGATGGTAAAGCATCACCTGAAAGTACACTCTCTGCGCTCAACGGAATCTTGGTCTTCCGCCGTACCAAGGCAGAACCTGCGATTGCTGCAGAGCTACCGGATCGAATTGATGAGTTAGATCAGTGTTCTATGACTCCAGAACAAATTGGTCTGTACCAAGCAGTCTTGGACTCACTTGTCGTGGAGGCCAGTGACTCAGACGAGCCAAAGCGCAAGGGTGCGGTTCTTGCTGCGATCACAGCGCTAAAGCAGATTTGTAACCACCCGGCCGCTTACGACAAATCAGATACCGAGCCGCTCGATGGGCGATCGGGCAAGCTGGCACGACTAGACAATATTGTCGAAACAGTATTTGCTAGCGGTGAACGAGTCCTAGTCTTTACCCACTTTGCTTCTTGGGGCGAGAAATTAGCCGACTATCTGACTCGGACACATGGTGTTCCAATACCGTGCTATCACGGTGGACTAACCCGTAATGTTCGAGACAAAATGGTAGATCATTTCCAAAAGGGTGAGGGAGCGGGCGCTATGGTGGTCTCTCTCAAAGCCGGTGGTACTGGTCTGAACCTGACAGCTGCCAACCACGTTGTACTATACGACCGTTGGTGGAACCCCGCAGTCGAGGATCAAGCTCGTGACCGAGTATGGCGAATCGGACAGAAGAACACTGTTATCTGTCACCGCCTAGTGTGTCCTGGTACTGTCGATGAACGAGTGGAAGAAGTAGTTGCCGGTAAGCGACGAATTGCTGACTTGGTACTACCTAAATCTAGTTCTGTTGGCGATTTAGATGCCACTCAGCTTCAGCAGGCGCTTGGGTTAGATCCTGAGCTTCTGATTACTGACACAGAAGAATTGGAGTCTGTTGGTGAGTAACAATAATAATCAGCGACGAAATCAAAGAGGTGGCCAGAGGCGACGTTCTGGAAAGTCACAGAGGCGCAAGCGCATCGACCCTAAGAAGTTTTGGGGTGATATGGCTTTGATAGACGAACTAGCTGAGCAACAGAAACTAACTAAGATGTCGGCAAAGCCAGAGGCTGTGATTCAATCTCTTGGCCGAGTGCCTTTATCTTGGCCACAGGAGTCGGTTGATGATCGTTTAAAGGTTATCTACGAACGTGCTTCAATGCTTGCAGGTGCTCTTGCAGCTGCTAACTATCAGATAGATACTGACGATCTTCTAGGCTAGTTCTAGGGCTGAGGCGCTAATTTCATCTGGTGTTGTGGCCAAGGTAGTTCTGCTGATGAAACTAAACCCTAGCTCTTTTGCCTCTTCGATTTGAGCAGCAGTTCTTACATTCCCAAGACATAATTTGGTTCCGCTCTTTTCGGCAGACAGCGCCAAAATCTCTATCCGCTTGTGTACCTCTGGATAGGTTGAGATTGGTGAGTCTAGAAAGAGGTTAAGCGTAGCCATAGAGATAGGTAGCTTTGTTAAGAGTGAGTAGTCAAAGTTGCTGATTTCAGCGATTCGAAGTTGGATGACGATATTGGCTTTGTCGAGGTCATCAAACACAGACTCAAGATACTTTGAATGGCAGATCGACTCTGCTTGTAGAGAGATCCCTACTCGTTCTGGGGCGATAGCGAGTGCTTGAAGTTGTTCTACGATTCCTGGTGCATGTAGCTCTTCAGGAGTTAGTGAGAACCAAGCCTTGCAGCTTTCACATGCTGAACTCAGTCCCGGGCTAAGACGCACGGCTCCAAGCTGCCTGGACGATCGTCCAAGTTCATAGATTAGGCCATTCTCGACTGAGCTCTTTATGGCATCTTCGGTAGGGATAGGCTCACCGTTTTCTGGTACTGAGAACTGGGGGACAAGTTCAATGCCCTTTACTGAGGTTCCATCGATTGCCTCGATAACCCGGAAGTGATGGGCGATAGAGCGTGACTGCACAACGTGCTGCATCCGTTCACGCATTTGACTGTCTCTTTCTCGCCTAGTGCTAAGAAATGGGTTGTAGACAAGAAATTGAAGTGAGGAGTTAGTTTCTGCAATGGTTAAAGCCAGCGCATCCAAACTGCTGCTGATAGTAGGAGCCTCGAGGGCATCGATATATACGCAGGCTGAACGAGTCCAAGCAACTTGCCAGTACCCGTCTATTTCGAAGGGAATGCCTAGTTGCTTTATTAGCCCGCCTATGGCGGCTTCAGCGGATTGAGCAGCGCTGTCTAATTCAAGGAGTCCGACGATTCGGTTATCTTCGGCGTAAAAGTAGGCTGAATCTAGTGCGTTGAGGCATCTTTCGAGCATGACTTCCCGCACGTCTGAGGCCGTTGTCTTTCGCTGTATCTCAGACGGCATCTTTGTCAGCTCAAACTGTATCTCGAATAGAGCTAGACGGGTATCGCTGTCTGAGTCTGAGTCGAGCTTCTCATTTAGTACCTTGTCGAACTGG
>CALJAE010000168.1 GCA_938028175.1 uncultured Acidimicrobiales bacterium | reverse complement strand
GACCTCAGCTCCCAGGGAGTTGAGCCACAAACATAGCCAGCTGCCCTTGAAGCCTGTGTGACCTGTTACAAGAACTTTCTTGCCGCTAAATGCCCCGTTGAACATGTAAGCCTCTCGATAGAGAAAAGATTACTTGGAGCGGATGACGAGATTCGAACTCGCGACCTTCACCTTGGCAAGGTGACGCTCTAGCCAGCTGAGCTACATCCGCACAAGCGAACCTCAGGATACCTAGAAGAGTTAGCTATTCGGCATTGGCGCCGAAATTAATCTTCAAAGTCAGTGTGTTGCCATCCATCTCAGCAGTGGCGTCCCCAATTATGGCGAAATCCATAAAGTCAGCCTCAGCCTGCTCGATAAAGGCTTGCCTCTCATCTCCCCCGACTGGCGGCAAATTCCTCTTCTTGACTGCCGCTGCTCGATTGCGGAAACGTTCGATCATTGCCTGCGGGTCGAAATCAGCTGTCATTGGCCACTACTTTCAATATCGGCGGGACGCTGCAGCCCATTATGAAGGCGTGTCTCTGTATCAAGATCTATCACTGGGGTAAACCGACTATCTGGTTCTTCAGGCAGAAGACTTGCCCGCGGGTTCCGCACTTCTCCGGACTCCTGAACAGGTCGGGTCTTGATGTACTTTTTTGGATCTGTGTATCGCCAGTACCAAATTGTTAGGCCAATCATCAAAACGGCTATCACGAAAAGCCCAATAACTAGGGCTAATAGCTGAGCATCATCATTGGCTGCTTGTGCAATCACGGAAACCACTGACTCATAATTTATCGTAAAGTTCGGGCACGTCGGCGCAGCCACCTAAAAAGCTCTATCGACCCACCAGTCCAATAGCTCTTTGTCACCCCGGTACGCCCGATTCATGAGACTTGCAAGATCCACAAGGTCAGACTGATTTGGAGTACCCTGTACCAATTCTGCGACCATCTCTCGGCCTTGGTTCCAAAGCTGTTGTTCAATTGGTTGTGGAAGTTTAAGTAGATCTGTCGCACGAAGTTTGATTGCGGTGCTCGACAAACCTGCTCCGTAGTTTCTCCTAAATGCCAAAAGATTTACGACTGGCGAAAACAGAGCAGCGACAAAGCCCAATAGGTCGCCGCCAGTGACTACCAAGATTGGTGTCGTAGCGACATAAGCTGAATCTAGGTCTACAAAAGGCTTGAATACCTTTGCCTGTGTAGGAACCAACACTTTGGGTGCAAGCTGTCGCTCAATCCAGCTCTGGATCTTCGCATCGTCAACATTTTTTGGAACCACAGGCTGGCTAAACCTCTTCTTCGCAAATCGGGCCTCTTTCTCCCCCCAACTACAATCCAGCAGCCCAAGCATGCCGGTAGTTGCTAAACGAACGGTGCTGCCTGTTGTTGACCGATTCTCGACACAGACCTCTGCTAAACCGTAGTACTCGTCTCTGAAGCCTGCCGTGGCTTCCACCAGACCTTCGAAGTTTGAGGTCCCAACACTGTTAACTTTGGGTACACCGAGCGCATCAGCGGCAAGCTCTGACCAACTACTACTTTGTGAGACTGGTTCAGATCTAACTTCGGCTCCCGAATATAAAGCAACAGATCTTACTCCTCCATCACCTGATGCACTACCTCCGACGAGAACCGCGCACGTCTTTATAGAAGCATCGAACAAAAAGGTATCGGCAACCCAAAGCGCATTGAAGTTATAGATTTCTACAAGGCCTCTAAAACGTTCGAGGTGTTTAGTTGCCACGACTGATAAAGGCATCACCATGAAAACAGTCGAAGTGTCATCTGAGTTTTCTAGACAGTTTGCAAAGTGAAGACTCGATCGATCTGCATATGGCCCAAAGACTTCTTTACGGTTCTTTCGAAACTCGTCCGCCACCTCAGAAGAGTTTGACTTTAGGGGGCTACCAAATGGTGGGTTACCAACGTAGATTCGACTGGGACTCCACGTCTTTGGGAAACCCTTTAAGGCATCCCCTTTAACAATCCGTTGCTCAAGCTTCGCCTCAATTGAACCCTTATAGCAGTCATTCTCTTTAGCCCACAGCCTGAGCGCCTCACGACAAGCCTCAACTGCCCCTTGATCGATATCAAGTCCATGAAGACGATTCAATGCATCTGCTGAGTCGACCCCATTCGCCACGAGCTGATCAGCAGCTGCCAGTAAGAAAGCTCCACCGCCGCAGGTTGGATCCACGAAGATCTGTTCGTTCACATCGATGTGATCCCAGAGCATTCGCATGAGCTGCTTAACCAACTGACGGGGCGTATACCAGGCTCCACGCTCTGTGCGTTTTACTTTGTCCTCAATAAGCTCGTGATTCTCTCCGACCTTGTAAGGATCCATCACGCTAGTCGGCTACTAGGGAACCAAGCTCAGGGTTATTCGAAAAGACCTTCTTAATGTCTTGTTCTAGGTTCAGGCGTTTCTGCAGTCTCTTTGTCGTAAGCTCTTCGTCCCAGAGGCTGAGAGTCACCACGACCCCAGTGTGTCCTGCTCGAGCTGTTCGACCAGAACGGTGCAGGTAGGTTTTATGATCTTCAGGCGGATCAAAATGAACCACCAACTGCACATCGTCAACGTGAATGCCTCGAGCTGCAACATCTGTAGCAACCATAACTTTGGCCGTACCTTCAGAAATTTTCTTGATAGCTGTTTCACGATGACGCTGACGTAAGTCTCCATGGATAGTGACAGCTTCTACATCTAAGTTCTCGAGCTCTTTAGTCAGTCGATCACAATTGCGCTTCGTGTTACAGAAGACAATAGATCTCGCAGCTGGCTCAACAATCGCAGCTATGACTTTAGCTTTGTCCATTTCGTGGACAGCATAGAAATGATGCGTCATGCCTTCGACTGTCGGTTCTTCGGAGACGACCTCATGGAAGACAGGATCAGTCTGATAGCGGTTGACCAAAATATCAACAGCACCATCTAGGGTTGCTGAAAACAAAAGTGTTTGATGATCCGATTCGACCTTTCTAAGCAGCCATTCAACCTGCGGCATAAACCCCATGTCTGCCATACGGTCAGCTTCATCAAGAATGACAATTGAGATGTCGGCAAGCGAAAGTGCTTCGCGTTCAAGCAAGTCGATCAGACGACCCGGGGTCGCTACCAGCAGATCGGCCTTGGCATTAAGTTTGTCGATCTGCTTCTCGATATTTGCCCCGCCGTAAACACAGACAGACTTTATGTCCATGGCATTACATAGATCCTCTAACTGCTCGTGAACCTGGGTTGCTAGCTCCCTGGTTGGCACAAGTATGAGGCCTCCGATGCTCTCGCTATTCTGCGCTGCAATCTTTTGGACTGCTGGAACGCCAAAGGCAAGGGTCTTTCCAGAACCAGTCTCGGCTTTTCCACAAACGTCTTTGCCTGCTAATGAATCTTCAAGTGTTAACTGTTGTATAGCGAACGGATATTCAACGCCTCTTGCAGCTAGTGCTTCTACTATTGGGGTGGCTACACCTAGGTCGCCGAATGTTTTTTCCATAACTGTTTCTCCTACCCTATAGCAGTCAGGCGACTCTCGGCTCTAGGCTTATCAAAATCATGGATCCCCTGTCGCAACTCATCGATTGGCCCGCTAGCAACAACCAGGCTGGCTGGGCAACTTCGAACGGTGCTCAAGCGACGTCAGACGACCCCTACCAAGTTTTTGAGCTAGCAAGCATAACCAAGCTTCTATTCTCGGTAGCAGTGCTCGTGGCCTACGAGGAAGGCAGCCTGTCACTGAAAGACCCTCTAGATTCGAGTGGTTACACCTTGAGTGATCTTCTAGCCCACTCAGCTGGTTTCGGCATGGAGAAACAAGATGGAATCAAAGCAAAACCAAAGGTGAAACGTTCGTACTCAAACTACGGTTTCGAAATTATCGGTTCCCTCCTAAAGCGCAGCACAGCAATGGAACCCGCTGACTACTTTAGAGAAGCGGTTGCCGAACCACTAGGTCTCACCAGAACTGAAATTTATGGTTCAGTCGCCCGAGAATCCAGAAGTTGTGTGGCCGAACTCTTGGTAGTTGGTACAGAACTTCTGCGGCCAACCTTAATTACAGCCGAGACATTGCGTAAAGCAACATCTCCTCACCTCCCTGGGATAGACGGGATACTGCCAGGATTCGGATTCCAGGCACCTAACCCTTGGGGTCTTGGGTTCGAGATCAAAGGCACCAAGTCACAGCACTGGATGGCAACTGGAAACTCACCACAGAGTTTCGGACATTTCGGCCAAGCCGGAACATTCCTGTGGGTTGATCCCCTGGCAGATGCATGTTGTGTTGCCTTAAGCAACAAAGACTTTGGGCCATGGGCAAAGACTGCGTGGCCACAGTTCTCACAAGCAGTACTCGACTACATTTAGAGCTAAGACTTTGTTCTTCGCTTGCCTTTAGATCGTGGCGCCTGCTTCTTTGGCCTTGGAGCCTGAGCTTTACCAGACTTTGAAGTGTCTTCTTCTTCTTTCAGATTGATGGTGGCTTTAGGTTCTTCTGATTTTGGAGCTGTCTTGTAAGCCCAGAATGCCAGTGCTAGACCAACCACTACAGCAACAGCTGCAAGCAAACCATTAAATCGAACGCCAAACAACACGGCTGCTTCATCAGCTCTGAATGTCTCAACGAATAACCTGATTGCCCCGTAACCGGCAATATAAAGCGGCAACATCATCCGGCGCTTTACCAGCCCCATACGATCGAGCAATAGCAGTAAGCCTGCTAACACAAGGTTTAGTAGAGCTTCGTATGCAAAGGTTGGATGAAAAGTTTCTGAATCTACGAATTGTTCGAACTCTGGAGCCCTTAGCGCCAACTGTTCACGAACCTGCTGATCAATTTCAAGCGCCCAAGGTAGATCGGTTGGTCGACCGAACAACTCTTGGTTGAAATAGTTGCCGACTCGACCTAAAGCCTGAGCAATAGGGATACCGGGAATAGCTGCATGCATAAAGCGCTCGATGTCTATGCCTTTTCGACGTGAGGCATACCAGCCGGCAAGGAACCCGCCAAGTAGCCCACCAGGGATACCAAGGCCAGGCTCCCACAATAAGAATAGGTCGACGAAACCCTTCTCAGGAATCGAGGTTAGAACGTGATAGGCCTTGGCTCCAATAAAGCCGCCGACGACAGCCCACACTGCGATGTATGAAGCATCATCCATCGACCGTTTAGGGTCGCCCGTATTCCAGCGTTTGCCAGCCATGTATACAGCGGCCAAGACACCAAGCCCGATCAATAATCCGTAGTACCTGACATCAACCGATCCGAACTCAATCAGACTTGGAGAGCTAGGGCTTGGAATACTTGCAATTAAAGAGTTCATAGTGGCCTCACTGTGCGACAACAGCCAATCTTAGAACAATTTCTAAGCGAGCTGCTTATCAACCTTTTTTATGGCTGCTTCTTCTTCAACATCCAAAGCAAAAGATAATTCCGAAACAAGAACTTTTCGAGCCTTTGTGTACATGCTCTTTTCACCAGCAGACAAGCCTTTGCTGCTCTCTCGAAGGGCCAAGTTACGTACGACTTCGGCGACTTGATAGACATCGCCTGACTTAAGCTTTTCTTGATGATTCTTAAATCTACGAGACCAGTTGGCTGGCTCTCTAACGTCCTTCTTTGCTAGCAGCTTCATGATGTCTTTGACATCTGAATTGCTAATTGGAGGACGCATACCAACGTCGTCAGCCTTGTCAACGGGAACTCGAACTACAAGATCATCATGAGCAGTACGAAGAACGAAATACTTGCGCTTTTCACCGGCGAGTTCAATGAACTCGGTCTTTTCGATTATCGCCGCTCCGTGGTGTGGATAGACAACTCGATCACCTTTTTTAAAGCCCATGGTCTCCTCGATGCATTAGGTCAACTCCCTAGTCTAGCGGCTAGAAAGGCCTTTGAAGCAAGGAAAGCTAGCGGATTAGCTAATTCAGGGGCTAGAAGCCACCGTGTCCACCCACGCCTCCGAGCAACAGGCTCGAGACTACGGTTAGCATCATGGCGGCTGTTCCAACTACCACGGCCCAGAACATAACTGGCCGTCGCACTCTGAGACTTGGCAACCCCTGTTCAACAGGCCTACCCTCTTCGTCCTTTGGCCCTGTTTCTGTGACTCTACTTTTTGCTTTTGGTCTACTCATAATTCTTTACCACCACTGTGTCAGCTACATGGTCCCATGTGGTTCTTCTAAAACCATCGTTTCTAAACGATACCATGCCGTGTAGTACTAAGGGAACAACTAACACCACCAGCCCAATTCCCCCAATACCGGAATCTAAAAAGGCAAATCCAGTAGCAGAGACTGAAACTGCGAGCCAAAAAAGCACTAACCGGCTAGCTCCACTGCCCACAGTTGGGCGACCAGCTTCCAAAGAACCTAGAGGAACGAGACGAAGCCCCAAAAAGCGTTTGCCTATTGTGGCTCCTTTTGAAGAAACCATATAAGACTCATAGGCAAGCACGAACGTAGCGAAGACAACCAGCGTTATTGCTTGGCTGATATCTAGTTCTAAATCGAACAACCCAACCAGTGCTGAAGAAACGAAGTACAAAGCACCCCAAATGAACCAATCGATCAGGCGTGCCAAAAACCTATCCATTCCTGGAGCTAAAGAGTAGCGGTGCGGAGCAAGCCTTTTCGCTAACAGGCTCTTGTCGATCGGGTCGCCTATCCAGGCTTGACCATCCCAAAATCTGACTACTCCAATAGAGTCCGCTTTAGATCTGTACCATCCAGGGTTCGGTCCTTTCACGTCGATTAGCTTAGCCAGCTTCTTGGCCGTAGAGCGACTAAAGTGCAAAGGTCTGAGTTTTGCGATTGGAGATCTCATGGGTTCTGAAATTTTGGTTACTGGTGGAGCCGGCTATATAGGCAGCCACACGGTGGTTAAGCTAGCCGAAGCCGGGTTCCGACCAGTTGTGGTTGATGACTACTCGAATAGCTCTCCAAAAGCTGTCGAGATCCTCCAAGAACTTACCGACACTGAGATCCCCGCCTACCCCATCGATATGACAGATGCCGAGGCTCTGGGAGAAGTATTTGCAGCCCATGATTTTGAGGCAGTTATCCACTTTGCGGGTTTTAAAGCTGTTGGAGAGTCTGTTGAACAACCTCTCTCTTACTACCAAAACAATCTTGTCAGCACGCTCAATTTGTTACAGCTGATGGAACAACACAACTGCTTTAAACTTGTGTTCTCTTCTTCGGCAACCGTTTACGGCATACCTTCTGAGATCCCATTGACTGAGAGTGCTGATCTTGGAGCGATCAACCCTTATGGTCAGACGAAGTTGATGATCGAACATATTTGCCGAGATACTGCTGCTTCTAACGAGTCTTGGCAAATTAGTCTCTTGCGCTACTTCAACCCTGTGGGAGCTCATCCGAGTGGGCGCATTGGTGAAGACCCGAAAGGTATTCCAAACAACCTGGTCCCATTTGTTATGCAAGTTGCTGTCGGCAGGCGGGAAAAGGTGAGCGTATTCGGCGGAGACTGGGACACCGGAGACGGAACTGGAGTTCGAGACTACATCCACGTTCAGGACCTAGCTGCCGGCCACCTTGCTGCCCTTAACCACCTGCAATCTGGTTGCGAAGCCTATAACTTAGGAACCGGCCAAGGCAGCTCAGTCCTAGAGGTGGTAGCGGCTGCAAGCAAGGCCGTAGGCCAAGACCTTGCCTATGAAATAGTAGACCGACGTCCCGGCGATATCGCCACTTCCCTGGCTGACCCGTCGAAAGCTACCGCTCAACTTGACTGGAAGACAGAGCTAACTTTGGATGACATGATGCGTGACTCTTGGGCATGGCAATCAGCCAACCCCGAAGGCTACTCGTCGAGCGACTCGTAAATATCTTTGCAAGTTGGACAGGTCGGATACTTCTGAGGGTCTCGACTTGGAATCCAAACTTTTCCGCACAACGCTATGACAGGCGTACCCTCTATAGCGCTCTGCATGATTTTGTCCTTGTTCGCATAGTGGCTAAAGCGGTCGTGATCGCCTTCGTCTGTAGTTACAACATCTGGAGAAACTAACGTATCGGACATGTTTTTAGTTTAGTTCCTAGCCTCAGTTTCCACGACTCGGATCCGATCTTCCACAAATAGGTGACTCACCGTAAGGTCGTGTTTTTCAACTGGCACATCAGAAACCAAGTGCTCTGCAGACATAACCATTCCTATAGTGGGCACTGATGGGTCTAATTCAGCTAGGAAACGGTCATAGTAACCACCACCACGCCCTAGCCGAGCGCCGTTATTGGCAAACAGCAAACCAGGAACAAGAACTAAACCAATTTCTGAAATCGAAACCTCATTTGAGTGCTTACTAGGTTGCTTAAAACCAAGACTCGAGGTTGTATCGGGGCTACCTTGGCGCCAGATAAGCGACTTTGATTCTCCATTAATGGCCGGCAAGACGACTCGAGGCAGCGATCTATTCACCTCTTCGGTATCGATTTCGCTGCCAAAAGCGCAGTAACTAGCCAAGTAATTGTCCTGTCGAAGGTGCTTTGCAACAAAGTTGATCAACTCGGCAAAATCTGGTGTTTGAGACCGGCTACTGGGCAGGTCTAATGCAAGACGCCTCAGCTCTGGTTTTGTTAGTTCCATTGCTGGACTCACCTCTCATAGCACCTTGGACAAACACCCTACCACTAGCCAAAATAGCCTACTTCGAGGGCTGGGCTAAGTTTCCCATTGGACGAGCTTTAGCACCGTTTTTGTGACACACTTTTATATAGCGACGGCGGGACTGGGACATATGTCTATTTTTGAAAAGTACTTTGATGGAAGAACTGGGTCATCTCGAATCTTGATGGCTGCGTCTTTGTCATCAGTAGTTGCCCTAATCTTCGCAGTTCCGTTAGCTCTTATTTCACTAGACGCTGATGCTAATGCAGAGATCGTTGAAGTTCAGCTGCCAGATGTCGACACAACTTCTGACTCTGGTGACAGAGCAGGCACAGGTGGCGACCTAGATCCTGCTGGCCCTTCTACCCAGCCCACAGCACCAGTTCTTCGCACTACCACAACCGAATCTGAGACTCCAGAAACAACAAGCGATCTTCCTTCTCCTCCAACGCTCGTAAGTACTACCGAAGCGCCAGAGACTACAGAAGATGATGAGACAACAACAACGGTCGAGGAAACTACGACCACGATCGAGCGAACTACAACTACTAGAGATGAACCGACTACTACAGAAACCGAGACTTCTCCTACCCCGACGACAACGGACCCAACAACAACGGAAACTGGACCTTCGACACCTTCTAGTAATCCATCAACCACAGACGAGCCAGTCGAGCCATAAAACCAACGTTCTTTCTTTAGGCGGTAACTACTGAGCCCTCGCATAGACTTTGCTACATGAGCAAGGCGCAGCCGGCCAGCTGGACAGAGTTTTTAGAGTCTCAGTCCAAGCTGCCCTATTGGGCCAAGCTCCAAGAATTCGTTAAATCAGAACGCAAAGCTCATCACGTATTTCCTGACCAAAGCCTGGTCTTAAGAGCATTAGAAAGCTCCCCTATGGAGGAGCTTAGAGTGGTCCTCCTGGGCCAAGATCCATATCATGGACCAGGCCAAGCCAACGGTCTTGCGTTCTCGGTTAACCCTGGTTTGAATCTGCCACCGTCACTGCGAAATATTTTCAAAGAGCTCGCTTCAGATATTGGGACTAAGCGCACTGAGAGCGATCTAAGCGATTGGGCAGAACAGGGCGTGATGCTTCTAAACACGACTCTGACCGTACGCCAGTCTGAGCCAGCCTCTCACAAAGGATACGGCTGGGAGACGTTCACAGACGCTGTGATCGAGACCTGTGCTGGCCTTGAACAACCTTTGGTATTTATTCTGTGGGGAGCACACGCACGCTCTAAGAAGCAATTAATTTCGCGACCTAACCATCTCGTAATCGAGTCGGCTCATCCGTCACCGCTGTCGGCGCATCGAGGTTTCTTAGGGTCTAAACCTTTCACCCAAACAAATGAGTTCTTGGCTAGATATAGCTTGCCCCTAATTAAATGGAGTTAGCGTCTAAGAAATCTTAGAGTTTGATTTCTCTCTTAGATTAATGACCTTGCCGTCAGACTCAAGTTGAGTAACTTTGTCCTGCAGCTCAGCAATCTCTGCTTCGTATTCGGTTCTCTTGCGACGTGCCACTGTGAGTGCTGCGTCTGCACGAACTACGAGGTTCTTAAGATTAGCTAACTCTGCTGCTACCTGAGGGTCAGCAGATGAAGGTGCTCCACCTGCGGCGCCGCTTTGTGTTGAATTCTGAAGTGCAAAAAGATCGTTGACCGCTTGGGTTCTTTGACGCTCAAGCTTGTTACGGCTCTCTTGTAGCTTTGTCATCTCTTGCTTGTAGTGACGGTCTAGTAGATAAAGGCCTACACAGCCGAGCACTAGCCCGATTAGCAATCCAATAATTATTTCCATATCCGCCTACTTCCGCTTATTTCCAGTGTAGCTCAATAAACAGCTATTGATAAAGCCTGCTGATCTACCCAACTTGAGGGGGTATTTTGGGCTATTGTGTCACTAAATTAGCGGTTTTTTAGGAAATCTAGGGCCCATTCCGCATGTCCTGCACCCTCACGCTCAGATTTGAAGATACCTAAAACTTCCATATTCTCGCCCACAATTACTGTTGAACGCTTAGGAGGAAGCCCCATTTTTCGATTTAAACCAAATTTTGTAGCAATTGAACCCTTGTTATCGCACAAAAGCCTGAGGCCAAGATTATTCTTTTCGTCAAACGCTTTCTGAGCCTCAGCATTGTCGTTTGAAACTCCCACCACGGTTGCACCAACCGCTTCAAAGTCACTGCTTAGATCGCTAAACGCACAGCTCTGAGCAGTGCAAATAGGCGTTGAAGCCTTTGGGTAGAAGAAAACAACCGTTGGCTTCGAAGCTTCCGCTAAATCAAATTCTTGGCCGTGCTGATCTGTACCAACAAAGTTCTCGACGATATCGCTCACTATCGCCTCGAAACAATTCGTAATACGTACCAGAACAAGGTCATCAATGAACCAAACAATGCAACAGCTGCACCGACATAAGCTTCAGCCGGGTAGCGGCGATAGATCTGCTGTGTCTGATAAAGAATAGAGACACCAGAGATTCCAACCATCGCGATCGAGAACCATAGGCCCAAGTTAAAACCGAATATAACTCCACCGACAATAGCGATCAAGGCCAGGATGAATCCCCAGGTAACGATCGGACGTAGGAACGACAGGTCTTTGCGTGTGACCAATGCCGCTACGCTCAAGCCAACAAAGCCGACACCTGTAATAACAGCTGCGGTCACGATGTCTGTAGATCCTGTTTCAAATTGAAGGATGTTGAACAGGAATGGGGCAAAGATAACTGATTGCGCTGCAGCAATTGCAAACAAAGAAATGTATTGCAGACCAGGGTTGCCTAGGTTCACTGCCGATCTAGAAGCAATGGCGGTAACGATACCGACTGCTCCGAGTAGCGCTAGCCAGGCAAAGCCACCCGTGTTGAAGAGAAGCTCAGATATCCATCCAGCAAATCCGGTTGTGAATAGAACCCATTCGATTAGAACGAATAGTCCAACCGCTAGAGCCAGGTGCTGGTAAACCTTAACCAGAAATTCTGACCTAACTTGTTCTGTCTGCTCAATTACGGGAGCAAATGTATTGTGTGCCTGCGTCATAGTTGTACCTCCAACTAGGGATACCCATTCTAGCTGAAAACTCAACTGCCGCCCGGAACTGTAACATGGCCCAAATTAAGCTTATTTCAAGCGCTAATAGCTATACCGGCTATTCAAAACGCAAATACTCTCAGGTTTATACTTGCTTGATCGCGTCGATATAGACACAGCCCTCATCGCCGATCACCGCTGAGTGTTCAACATTTGCATGAACTTTAAAGAACTCACCGAGTGTGAGGGTGGTCTCCTCGTCGGCAACCTGTACAGTCATTTCGCCTTCGATCACATGTAGTTCGGAATAGAAGTCATGCGAGTGAGGACTGTACTCCTCCCCTGGACCATCTGAATACACTTCAAATGAAAGACCTCTAGCCTTCAAGGATTCTTTCAACTTAGCAAGCTCAGTTTCTTCCATGACTAGAGGCTACCGTATTGTGTGCCAGCGTCATAGTCGTACCTCCAAATAGGGATACCTGTTCTAGCTGAAAACTCAACTGCCGCCCGGAACTGTAACATGCCTATATTTAGGCCCTTAGTTTGGCTCTCATCTTTGTAAATTTTGGCTCTACTAGAGAGTCATAGGCAGCTGCAATAGCTATCGAAAGCCCAAATGTTACAACTGTCTTTAGATACCGACCCTCTGTGTGGTTCTCTTCGCCCCACAGTAAGAAGTGAAGAGAGAAGTGGATTAGATATATAACGTAAGAGTAGATACCGAGCTTACGCAATACCTTATTCTGTAAGAGCTTGAACAACCACGAGTCATATTTCATGATCGAGTAATGAAACAAAGGACTCAATGCGATGCCTTGGAGCGTGTACCGGAATGTCTCTGAGAAGAACTCGTCAGTAATCACGAATGGTATTGAGAAAGCTATGAGTGAGACGGCGACAATGGCTAGCTCTTTAGACTTAAGCACAGCAGAGTCTGCTGCTTCTCTAAACCCAGCAGTGACTTGGCTGAGTGCTAACACACAACCAAGCAGTATCGAGTCGAACCTGGTGTCAGATGCAAGAGCGTTACGATCTTTAGGAAACGAGTCCCCTGCGGCTAAGAACATTCGCCAAGCGAGAATTACCACACTGGTTACGATAAAGATATTGATGATCTTTTTGTAGTCATACTTTTTGAATAAGAAGATCATAACGATCGGGTACAACACATAGAAATGTTCTTCGACCGCCAGCGACCATAGAACCACTGTCCCTCTCGGAGTAGCAGCTGTATCTTTTAGAAAGATCTCGAAATAGTTTGCCAGGTAGAAGAACTGATAGAAGAACCCTTCGAGGCTTACTCCCCCAGGAATGTATTCAAGCCAGGCCAGAACATAGATTGCGCCAAGAAAAACGATTACAGGTGGGGCTAGCCGAATAAATCGACGTGCCAGAAATTTCTTTAGATCTAGCTTTCCGTGTTTCTCAAATTCACGCATCATCAGAGTTGTGATTAAGAAGCCGCTGAGAAAGAAGAAAACGGTCACACCGGTTCGCCCGGGGACGATGTCGCCAAAGCCTGTGTGGGAGATAACAACCACAAACATTGCAATTGCTCTAATACCGTCTAACGATGGTATGTAGAAGCTCGGCTTCTTTACAGCCTTAGCTTCAGCTGGGGTCGCTACACTGGTCATATAGGACTAGATCGGCGGTTTACGACAATTTTGAACCTTATTGAAGTAATTATCGAAATAGGTCGATAGCGGTACTTGATATGAAATTTTGGCTTCCAGTGCTAATTCTGGCCCTTTTGGGCTGTGGCGGCGAGGTAACTGATGCTGCCCTGACAGAGGCTTCATCAAATCAAACTGCTACTGATCAATCTTCGACGCTGGACGACAATCAGGGTTCCGACGAAAGCACTACGTCTTCTTCAGCCCTTGACGAAACACAAGACCCTGGAACCACGACTGCCGATAGTTCAACTTCTCTAACAACTACCAGCGGCCAACCAACCTCAGCAAGTTCTTCAGGGACTACGATTGCCAGCACCAATCTGACAAATCAACAAAGTTCAAGACCTAACGATCAGACAACTGCAGCTGTGCAACCAGAGACAGCAGCGACTCCCCCTACGTCTCGACCAACGACTACAGCTACCCCAGCACGCAACCAACCAGATTGTTCTAGCGGCTGCCGCGTTGTCCTCGAAGGAGACTCTTTAACCAAAGGTTTGGGTTCAAGAGTTTGTAACCGGCTAGATACCCAAATATGTGTCAACTCAGGATTCAGTGGGGCTCGAGTCGATCAGATGATCAACACGGCGAGATCCGATGTTGACAATATCGCCAATGGAAATAAAGATGTCCTAGTACTATTCGGCGGCACCAACGATCTTTGGCAGCAAGCGCACTCCTCTAACGCAGCGACCAACGCACGCTCTACTCATAGCTTTCTTACAGATTACGTTGCTGACCGAAAGGCAGCTGGCTGGGACTACATATTTATTGCCACGCTTCCTCCGATGCGCCCATCGATTCAGGGTGTGTCAGAACTTAACTCCCTGATTCGCGGAGACCTAGCCGGAGCTGACGCTCTGATTGATCTTGGGGCTGAACCAAGATTCGCTAATCCATTTGATCCGGCCTATAAAGATCCAGATGGTGTCCACTTTGTCGATGGCGGAGCAGACATCATCTCGTTCGACCACTTTGCACCAGCCATTCGCAGCTAGTGCACGATGCGCTACCCAAAGCTATCAAACAGCAATTCTTTGTTATGGACACTAGATCTGGCGTTGAACTACCCTCACCAAGCACTAGAAATCTCTACGCTTAAAGACAAGCAGCCTTACCGATAACCTGACGGCTTGACCAATTATTAGGGATTGAAAGTGCTGAATACTCGACAAGGTTAACTCCACGAACGCCACGAAAACGACGAGCCGCTTCTTTTCTAGTAATGACCTCAGAAACGCTAGCGATAAGCCGAGGTCGACCACTCGGAGCGAAATGTGGAACAGTCTGATTCTGATCCCAAACGGCAAAATCACCAGGCTTAGCCTGAACAACCTGCACTGTACTGTTGGGCTTAGGTGAGTAGAATCCCTGTTTCAAATACCATTCAACCTCACTAGTCAGCTTCTCAGGAAGCCTGACCGGACCAGTAAACCCCGAGACGGGGAATGCAGTACTCTCAACGAAACTAAGCGAGAAACGTACACTAAGCTTGACCAGACCTGGCTCTAATCCCACACCGTCGTGGTGAGGATGCCCGTTCAACGCAGCACCATTAAAAACCTGAATCAGTCTTACAGCGTCCCCTCCGAAACCAAGTACCGACGCCATGTTCGCCAACGCCTTGCAATAATCAGAGAATGCCCCGTGAACCTGAGGCGTAAATAACTCCCAAATTCCTTCTTTGCGAGATCCCAGATAAGAACTATCCAAACCAAAACCTGACGAACCAGCACCTGGAAACAAGGGTTCATATTCTGAAATACGTTCGTTTCCAAAGTCAGCTCCAGCAAGCAGAAACTCAGACAACAAAGCACAGGAGTTGGCACCCAAACCAAAATCTGCTGCCGCAAGAGCGGCAAACCCACTCCTGGAGCCTGGAACATGTTCAATAGGAAGTGTTAACGCAAATGCTCTAGAAAGATCCACCACTACCTCAGTATACCGATACCTATAATGTTGCTTAAACTAAAACACCAGTGCCCGGGGCGGGACTCGAACCCGCATGAGGTTTCCCTCGGAGGATTTTAAGTCCTCTGCGTCTGCCAATTCCGCCACCCGGGCAGGCAGCCTTATGCAACTGTGAACTCTACCAAATACCCAAATAGGTTACGCCACCCTATGAGCATAAACGACAATAGCTAAGCTCTGGGGGTAAGTGGCGGGTTCTCAAATGACACGCCGTCCCAGCCTGTTTTCATAAAATTGCGTATGTTACCGTGATCATCTCCATCCGGATTACCTAGAACGTCGTCTCGGTAATAGTGTCCGAACAATGCAACAGTCTGGTCTTGGTTGAGTTCAAAGTGTTTAGCTAGCGCAAGTATCTTGCAAGAACCTTCGTTTGTGCCCGCATCATTTACTATTTCACCATTGGTAAACGAAGTTGGCGTGTAGTCCCAGTCTGAATCTACTGCGTCGATAACTTCGGCAAAGTCAATCTCAGATGAAGACTGCTTAACCTGGTCGATAATTTTGTTGGTCTTTTCCATTCGTTCTACCTAAACCTTTTCGATCTCTAACTGTTCGTGAATTGAGTTGCGCTCATCTTCGCTAATCCCCAACGCAACCGAAAGTGACCTCAGGTAATTCATTTCAGCGTCAGTATCAAGTTTGATAGCCATCAACGAAATAACATATGCATCAGCAGCCAACCCCGAATCAATCTCTTTCGCTAGATCACCTGGAGACATCATTGGCTTAGCCATCTCGGCTTTGAGGAACTCTCGGTCAGATCCAGATGCGTCTTCCAAGCTAGACAAAATCTTTTCTGTCTCACTGCTGTCGATTTCTCCATCAGCCTTGGCAGCGTTAACCATAAGCTTCACAAGTATTTGTGCATCACTCTCGGTCAGCTCTTCAGAACCTTGATCGTCGCCACCAGAAAGTTTGTTCTTTGCGCCCTTTAATAAACCGCCCATCTTGCGACCACCAATAAGCGCTCCGGCCATACCACCAATCATTGCACCGGTTCTTCCTCCGATGGCACCTCCGATTAACCTTCCACCTTTGCCAGCTACCAAGCTGCCTAACATTCCTAACATGTCTATCTCCTGTGTGTTCCCCTCGAGCGACCAATCTAGTACACGTTGAGAGAGCCACAAAACTCATCTTGATCATCACCACGCAGGACAGCTACGCCTTTGAGGCGCACTGCGCATTTCGGCGCTAATATCTAGCAATGCCAATGAGTTCCCGCCGCTATCTAACGAAGTCTCGCTTTAAGCTAGCTAGCCAATGCCCCACCAAGCTTTACTACACCAACAAAGACGAATATGTAAACCAGTCCATCTCAGATGACTTTCTAAAAGCCCTAGCCGAAGGTGGAATCCTTGTAGGCGAGCTCGCGAAACACTACTTTCCAGATGGGCATAACGTTGACACCCTTGACTATGACAAAGCGCTTCGACAAACAAACGAACTACTGAAACAAGACTCGGTCACAATATTCGAAGCTGCCCTTGCCACAGAAAGATACTTTATAAGAGTCGACGTTCTAGTCAAAGAAGGCAACAACATCTCACTATTCGAAGTTAAATCTAAGTCGATTGATCTCAATGGCGATACCGAGCCATTTAGAGGAAAACGAGGAGACCTATCAGCTAGCTGGCTTCCGTATCTAGAAGACATCTCTTTCCAAACCTACGTAGCCGGCCAAGCCCTACGGGATAAAACAATCACTCCCCACCTCATGCTCATTAACAAAGGTGTGGTGTGCGAAACCGACGGTCTACACCAAAAGTTCTTACTGCGACGCGACGACAACGGCTACGCCCAAGTCGAATTGACAGAGCCAATTACACAGTCCGACCTACAACCACCGCTACTTACTAAAATCGATGTAACTGCGGAATGTGACGAGATATTAACCTCTGCACCAGACGCAGACGATGGACTTTCATTCACAGAACGCATCGATTTATATGCGTCGAGTTATGTAGAAAACAAACAACTTCCCCCAAGCCTTACTAAGGCTTGTAAGAGCTGCGAATTTCAAGCTAGTGATGAACAAATAGCACAAGGTTTACGAAGTGGTAAACAAGAGTGCTTCGGCAAGATGCTCGGCTGGGTTGGCCAAGATTACGAACGCCAAACGGTCCTAGACATTGCTGGGTTTCGTAAGGCTGAGAAGCTGATTGAAGAAGGGGTAGTTGATTTAGATGATGTCGGTCAAGAAGACGTTGGCATCAAACCAAATGAGAAACCTGGGTTGAGTTCCAGCGAGCGACAATGGTTGCAGGTTGAGAAGTATCAACAACGCGATGACTCTTCTTGGATCGATCTAGATGGACTAAAAGCTGAGATGAACTCTTGGATCTACCCACTACATTTCATCGACTTTGAAACCGTACGAGTTGCCATACCTTTCAACAAAGGTGACCGCCCCTACGAAGCAATTGCATTCCAGTTCTCCCATCACACAGTGGACGAACACGGAAACGTAAAACATGGCGGACAATACCTAAACAGAGAACAAGGCGTGTTCCCCAATTTCGCATTCGCCAAAGAACTACAACGCCAGCTAAGCCAAGATGATGGCTCTGTGTTTATTTACTCTCAACATGAGAATAGCTTCTTAAACGACATTCATAATCAGTTGGTAGACCGAGGCATCGAACCAGGGTTACAAGAGTTCATTCGCACACTGACCAAATCGCCATCTAAATCTGAAGAACAATGGCAAGGCGATCGCTTGATGATCGACATGCTTAAACTCGTCAAAAGCTACTACTACTCCCCTGCCACCAAAGGTTCCAACTCAATCAAGAAAGTACTGCCAGCGACCCTCAATGATTCACCGTTCCTACAAGACTTCTACAGCGAGGCTAAGTACGGGACTGATGAAATGCCAAGCCTCAACTTCGACAAGCATCAGTGGATTCAAAAAGACAGTGACGGCAACATCGTTGACCCTTACCAGCAGCTTCCAAAACTGTTCACTGACTTTTCCGATGAAGAAATGCAATTACTCCTAACTCAAGATGACGCTCTGGCCAACGGCGGGGCCGCCATGTGTTCGTATGCGAAAATGCAATACACACAAATGACAGAAGCAGAACAAAATGAACTTGCCGACGCTCTTCTTAAATACTGCGAACTCGACACTTTGGCCATGGTCATGATCTACCAACATTGGCATCAACTTTTAAGTGAATAAGCCGAGTTTTGGCGGCTTCCAGGTCGTGAAACTTTAAAAGAGGCTGTGTCGAGTAATCTTAATAGATAGAGGGGGCGAGTCGATTCTCGTATCAAAGTATGGAACCACAGGATTTAGAATCCAAAATCGATGCTCTATCTAATCGACTTGATGAACTAGCCAACTCAGTTCAGCAAAGACTTG
>CALJAE010000167.1 GCA_938028175.1 uncultured Acidimicrobiales bacterium | reverse complement strand
CAAGTCTTTCGACCATGTGTTCTTGACCCACGATTACACGTTTGATCTCGTAGAGAAGGGCTTCTAACTCTGTTGCAGCATTCTCGACCTGTGACGGTAGATCGCCTGGCTGAGGATTGGCTAGAGGAGTCTCGAATTCGTTGGTTGACTCGATGTCAGTCGGTTCTTGAGAATTATTTGGCAGTTGCTCCATAGCTGGCCAGTCTAAGCGCCTGGCAGCCTCAGAACAGAGTAATGTTGTATCATTATTAGGTAGCAGGGAATTATTTTGTCCTTAACAGGCTCTTAATATATTGAAGCATAATTAACATGTAGCGGTACGTTCTCAGAATAAGTCTTAAAGCTTGATTGTTTGAATTGCCAAGGGGATTAATCCTCAATAAAACTACTAGCCTGGTCGACAGGTAGAAAGAACTATGGAAGAATCAAGACCTATTTCGAGCAGCTTCTTTAACAGTGAGCCTGATGCGTCAGGGGTTCCTGAAGAGTTTCCTGGTGTCACACAAGACGTTGCCGCTCAGGCCAGTAATGATGCTTACCAAAATCTCTTTGGACATACACGTGATCCGATTCACGAGCAGACCGTACCTTACTCTCAACAAGTTATTCCTAATCCGGTTGCAGTAGCTCCTGCTGCACCTAGGGCTCCACAGTGGCAACCTAGAGATGTGTATCCATTGCCACAGGGTATCCCTCAACTACCTGTCGGTGAAAGTGTATCTGTCGGTGAGTCTTCCGGTGGTAAGAGTCGGACCTTGCTGGCTTTTCTAGCTGGTGGTCTCATTGCGGCCTTCGCTTTTGGAATCGCAGCGCTTATTTTCAACGACAACTCTGTACCAGTTGCCACAACGGAAGCTCGCGAAATCTCTCAGGTTGACGAGTCAGGTAACGAAGACTTAGATACCACTCCACTCATCGAGTCAGGGGAGCCGGACCCGGCTGTTGCTGTGGCTGACGCACTCGGCCCTGCAGTCGTCCAGATTGAGATCTTTGCGGGCCCTCAAGCTGGAGTTGGGTCTGGTGTTGTTATCGATGAAGATTTGATCCTTACCAACAACCATGTGATTGAAGGCGTCGACGATGTCTTGATTAGAGACTTCACCGGTCGTGTCTTAGAGGGAACAGTCGTAGGTTCAGATGCCAGAATTGACGTCGCTGTTATACAGGTTGAAGACAGTGGCCTGGCGGTTGCACAGCTTGCTTCAGACGATTCTGCGACTGTTGGCCAATCTGCTATCGCTATCGGATCACCGTTTAGGCTTCAACAAACAGTTACCCAAGGAATAGTGTCAGCAGTTAATCGACCTATTCCAAGCCGTGTCGATGGCAGCTTTGTTCCGATGATTCAGACAGATGCCCCAATCAACCCAGGTAACTCTGGTGGAGCACTGGCTGATACTCAAGGTCGAGTAATTGGCATCAATACCTCGATCCAAACAGACGGTAACTCTGCATCTAATGCTGGCGTTGGATTTGCTATCCCAATCGATACAGCCTTAGATATCGCACAACGTCTAGCAGCTGGCGAGTCAATCGAACCAGGCTTTCTGGGAATTGAAGGTTCGCAGCCAGCAAGTGGTGAAGCTGGGGTAGAGGTGACCACCATTACAGGTGGAAGCGCAGCATCAGCTTCGAGTCTTGAGTCTGGAGATATTGTTCGATCAGTAGATGGTGCTCCTGTTACAGACATTACGGAGTTAGCTGGTTTGATAACGGTTCGAACCCCAGGTGACACGATCACTCTAGAAGTACTCCGAGGGACTACTTTGCTAGAGGTAGACGTAACTGTCGGTCGCAGACCTTAGGAACACACAAATCAAGGCCTAAGTAGTTCTTGGCTTTGAGATGTCGAAGAGCTTTCCTAAATCCCGTTCGCTGATAAACCGCAGTGCTTGTGATCGGAGTCGGCGCCGCTAGAGTGTCACGGTGACAGAACTAATCATCCTTCTTATAGCTATTCCAGTAGTGCTACTTGTAGCAGGCTTTGGATTCTTAAGGTCTAGAGCCAGTTCTAGGAAGTCAGAAGTCCGCTCTCAAATTAAGGATTTAAGAGCCCAATCAGAACCCGCACCGATTAATGCTGCACGTTCGGTTGAAGAAGATATCTCCGGTGGTGATGCAGAAGTTGGAGTACAAGACGAGGCTGAGTCGTCTAAACCCGCGAGCTTTCGCGAAAGATTAAGCAAAGCCCGTGCTGGCCTTTCGCAAGCCGTTGGTTCTGTTTTCTCTTCTGATATTTCTGATGAAACCTGGGAAACTTTGGAAGAAGCATTGATCAGATCTGATGTCGGAATCGGAACAACCACCACGATGGTTTCTCAACTCAAGAAAGATGCTGAAGCTAACTCGATAACTGATCCAGCTGAGCTTCAAGCACGTCTGGCTGAGCTCATGGCTGAGGAGCTAGCTGACAGTGATAGAACGCTTAAATCATCAACTGACGCCACGACTGTTTGGATGTTTGTTGGAGTTAATGGTGTCGGCAAGACCACAACCATCGGAAAGATTGCCAATGCTGAGATACAGCAAGGCTCTAAAGTTCTCTTAGCTGCCGGCGACACATTTAGAGCAGCTGCTGCTGAACAATTGGGCATGTGGGCTGATCGATCTGGGGCTGGAATTGTCAAAGGTGGAGAAGGTAGCGATCCAGCTTCAGTTGTGTTTGATGCTATCGAAGCTGCGACGGCACGAGGTGCAGACCTAGTATTGGCTGATACGGCCGGTCGCTTGCAGAACAAGTCCAATCTCATGGATGAGCTATCGAAGATTAGTCGTGTCGCTCAGAAAGCCAGCGGTGAAGTCACCGAAGTTTTACTAGTCCTAGATGCTACAACTGGCCAGAATGGTCTCTCTCAAGCCAAGGTATTTTCTGAGGTTGTAGGCGTAACTGGTGTAGTTCTAACCAAGCTAGATGGCTCTGCAAAGGGTGGAATAGTCTTTGCTATCGAGTCAGAGCTGGGAATCCCAGTCAAGATGGTTGGTTTAGGCGAAGGTATTTCAGATCTTGTGCCATTTGAGCCTGCCGAATTTGTTGAGGCCCTAGTATCGTAGAGGGCTGTCTGCACCGGAGATTTACGTGTTCCAGAATCTATCAGATCAACTTCAATCAGTATTCGAAAACCTTTCAAAGAAAGGCGTCCTTTCAGAGACCGACGTTACAGAGGTTCTTCGTGAGATTCGCCTGGCGCTGCTTGAAGCCGACGTCAACCTAGACGTAGTCAAAGAACTTACCGAAGAAATCAAATCGCAGGCGGTTGGACAAAAGGTCCACGAAGCACTTAATCCAGCTCAACAGATCGTCAAGATTGTTAACACAGAGCTAGGTAACGCGCTTGGTGGCGAAACATACGAGGTTACTTATTCATCAACTCCTCCTACAGTCGTGCTTATGGCCGGGCTACAGGGTGCAGGTAAGACCACGACCTCTGCAAAGTTAGCCAAATGGTTTAAGTCTCAAGGGCGCAACCCTCTTATGGTTGGTGCCGACTTGCAGCGCCCAGCAGCGGTTGAGCAGCTGAAAACACTTGGTGGTCAAATCGATGTTCCGGTATTCTCAGAGCCAACTGATCCTGTCCAAGTTGCTGCGTCAGCTATAGAGGAGGCAAAGAACACTGGTCGAGATGTTGTGATCGTTGATACGGCAGGTCGTCTTGCAATCGATGCTGAGCTGATGGAACAAGTTCGTCAGATTTCTGATGTAGTTAATCCGACACATACTTTCTTGGTCGTTGATGCCATGACAGGTCAAGACGCTGTTTCGGTAGCCAAAGCATTCCACGAGACGCTAGAGCTAAGTGGCGTTATCTTGTCAAAGCTCGATGGCGACGCGCGTGGTGGTGCTGCGCTGTCTGTTAAGAAAGTGGTAGGTCGCCCGATAGCGTTCGCTGCAACAGGCGAAAAGCTCGAAGACTTTGACCTTTTCCATCCGGACCGTATGGCCAGTCGAATCCTCGGGATGGGCGACGTTCTAACGCTTATCGAAAAAGCGGAACAGACTTTCGATAAAGAAGAGGCAGAGGTAGCAGCACAAAAGATGTTGCAAGGGGAGTTCACGCTTAACGACTTCATTGCTCAAATGCAGCAGATCAAGAAGATGGGCCCATTGTCAAATCTGATGGCACTTATGCCGGGGCTTCCTAAAGAAGTTAAAGATGTTGAGATTACCGATAACCAGGTTGCTCGTCTCGAAGCCATTGTCTACTCGATGACAGAACAAGAGCGAGAGAATCCGGACCTTATTGATTCGTCTCGCAAAGCTAGGATCGCTGCCGGTTCTGGTGCAGAACCAAGCCAAGTTGCGGCTCTGCTAACTCAGTTTAAGCAGATGCGTAAGATGATGAAGAAAATGGGTGGCTTCGGGACCAAGGCTCTCAAGAAGGGTTCTCGCAAAGGCAAGAAGGGCAAAAAAGGCAAGAAGGGCGGCAGAGTTACCGCTAAGGGTGGCAGAGTCACGCCAAAGGGCACGGCACCTAATAAAGTCGAAGCAGGCGCTGGCCTAACGTTGCCTGGTCTGAATAGCCTTTCAACCTCAGACATTGACGAGATTGCAGAGAAGCTCGGTATCGAAGACTAGCTCTAGACAGACATCTAGAGCTTTATTGCTTCTTTTTTCGCTAGAACCGCCGATAGTGAGCCTGACTTCTGTATCGTTCGAGGTCGACCAAAACCAGTTTCATCCTTTCGGCAACTCCAAACTGGTTTAAGGATTATTTGTGGCCCACAATACAGAAACCAGTGCAGCGATGCTGCCAACACCTATCGACAGAATTTCAGCTGCCTGGTTTTCGAACCCTAAAGCAGATCTTTTGTCTGGCCTCGTAGTCGCCTTAGCGCTGATCCCAGAAGCGATCTCTTTTTCGATAATCGCTGGTGTCGATCCAAAGGTCGGACTCTACGCATCTTTCTCTATCGCTATCGTAATTGCATTTGCTGGCGGTCGTTCAGGGATGATTTCAGCTGCTACTGGGGCAATGGCTCTAGTCGTGGTTCCACTAGTCGCCGATCATGGAATTGGCCATCTATTTGCGGCAACTATCCTGGCTGGAGTTCTACAAGTCGTATTTGGCTATTTACGGGTTGGTGAACTAATGAGATTCGTGCCAAGAACCGTGATGGTTGGTTTTGTAAACGCTCTGGCAATTCTGATTTTCTTGGCTCAAGTTCCAGAACTTATTCTGAGTGAAGGCTCACGAGATCAACTTCCTTTAAATCTCTTGTTCGTGGCAGCAGGCTTAGGCATTATTTACGGGTTGCCTCGCATCACAAAGGCAGTTCCATCGCCACTGGTAGCTATTGTTGTGTTGTCTACGATAGCCATTGCTGCTGGCTATGAGCTTCCCACTGTCGGAGACAAAGGGGAGTTACCATCGAGCTTGCCTTGGGTTGCCTTGCCAGATGTTCCTTTTAATCTTGAAACGCTGCGAATTATCTTGCCATTTGCCGTAACACTGGCTCTTGTAGGGCTGCTTGAGTCTTTGCTTACCGCCCAGCTTCTGGATGATTTAACCGATACCGAGTCTGACAAGAACTTAGAGTCTCGTGGTCAAGGTATAGCAAATGTATTCACAGGCTTTCTTGGTGGTATGGCGGGGTGCGCAATGATTGGCCAGTCCATGATCAACTACCGCTCAGGCGGCCGCACAAGATTGTCTACGCTTGCATCTGGCGTGTTCTTGTTGATTCTGATTATCGGCTTAGGTGACCTCGTAGCTCGAATTCCGATGGCAGCTCTAGTGGCGGTAATGATCATGGTTTCGGTTGGAACTTTTGATTGGCGTAGTGTTTCTCCAAAGACTGTTCGTAACATTCCGGTTGCGGAAACGCTGATCATGGTGGTCACAGTACTGACTGTCGTTTTCACGCACAATTTGGTCTACGGTGTCCTCGTCGGAGTGGTCTTATCAGCAGTGGCGTTTGCGAGACATGTTTCGGAGATAGTCAAGGTAACTAGCGTCCTAGACCCAACTGCCGATTCACGTCTTTATGTAGTTTCGGGTGAGCTGTTCTTTGCTTCTACGAACGACTTGGTTAATCAATTCGACTATGACCCAGACGGTGTCTCGAGGGTAGAAATTGATCTTTCTCAAGCTCGAATCTGGGATACTTCAGCAGTGGCGTCACTGGATGCAGTAGTAGCAAAGTTCGCAGACAGAGATATAGAAGCCGAGCTGGTTGGACTCAATCCGCATGCCAAGGCGCTTCATAACAAGACGACGGGGACTGTCAGCTCTCACTAGAGCTTGTTCTTTAGGGTTCGGTATATCTACCCATAGTTCTTACGAATCAAATAGCTTTGTCTCCCAGCGTTAGTGCCTTACTGTTGGTCCCAGGCGGTGTTATTGATGAAGACTTGGTTGGGCTTAGCGTTTCTTATTGGACTAATAACTTTTGGTGCCTCTTCGGCATACGGTAACGCTGGTGATTTCCCAGCAGCCAATAGCTACACCATCGAACAAGTTATTGATGGCACAGTTGCCGAGGGCGATGGTTCGAACCCGAGAGACAATGATATTACTGGGCTGCATGATGCCGACTTACCTTTGGGTGGCTTCGACTTTGCATTAGGTCCTCGCATTAGTGCGTCATACGGAAACTTAGAGAACTTTGCTTTCGCTGAGTGGCGTTGTGCAGTCTTTCCAGAAGCCGGAGTTACTCCTAACGTTGACTTCCGTGTCAACGTTAGAGCTGGTGCCTATTACCGGTTTACCAATGGTCAGTGGAACAAAGGCGTTGACGCTTTCTTGAATGGCGGCGGTGTCAATAATGGCGCATACTTCGCTCATCCCGGATTTGTCGGTAACCCATTTGACGCTGGAACTAAGGGCTTAATTGATTGGCGTCAAGAAGCTGATGGTAGTTTTTCTGCGCCGTGGAATCACGCAGCTTTGAATATGCACTTTTGGGATGGCGCTCGAGTGCCAATTCAGCCGGGCCAGACTGCAGAGTTTTTGACCTCTGAAATCAGACTCCAACAGCCAGACGGCAAAACGGTAGATTTGAGCCAAGTAAGAGTGCTTGGTCAATGTGGTGTCGACTACTACCAGTCCAATGGGGGAGAAGGAACCAAGGTTCCAGGTCCAGGTATTGGAAAGTATCACTTGCTTTCAAACGAATGGACACCATCGCTATATCTATCGCTGCCAGATGCGCCAAATTCAGTTCAGGATTTCAAAGACTTTCACAAAGCTAATCCAATTCCTGGAGTAGCTGTTGAGGGGCAACCGGCTCCGACACCGGCCCCAGCTCCTGTTCCGGCACCTGCACCTGTTCCTGGTGTTGATTTGGTTTCGTGTTCTGTTGTTCGTGGTGGCGGTAGTGCGGTTGTTTCTTGGGATGCTGCTGGTGTTCCTGATCGGTTTGTTGTTCGTCGTTCGGTTGATGGTGGTACTAAGCATTGGCGTGGTGTTGTTGCCGGTAATGGTGATGGGTTTGTTGATTCGGATCGTTCTGGTGTGCTTGCTTATTCGGTTGAGGCTAAGAATGCTGCGGGTGCTGTGATCGACACAGTCGATTGCGGCTCAAACACACCAGCTCCAGATCTGGGCGATGTCCCAGAAGGATTACGGGTGACTTACACCGATCGCACCCGTGCGGTAATTAACTGGCAGGGTGCTGGGGAAGTAGAGATACGCCTAGATGCTGATGTGATTAGCACCGATTCTGACGGTTGGTACACAATCAGAGATCTTGACCCAGGAACCAACTACTCAGTGCGAGTTCGCTTCAAAGGCGAAGGCAGCTGGAGTGACCGAGTGTTGGTAAGAACTAACCCTTGAGGCCCTAGCTGAGTCCTCGACTCCGTTTTTCTTCGGCGATCTTGTCACAAGTGCCAACGGGTGGTCGGTCGGTAGCAAAGTTTCTTTCGAAGACTCGAGCAAATAGATCGGCATTATCTTGGTTCTTATTGCGTGCCTTGACCAGCTTGTCGAGGCTATTTTTGGGGTGGTTCTTCCTCTGATGATGAATCGCCCTTGCTCGAATTGCTAGCTCAGGTACAATTGGGTCTTGATAGGCGATCCGCTGTGCCTTCGCCTTGCCACACTTAGTTGGAACTACTAGGTTTTCGACGCCCTTTACGTATTGGAGTGCTCGTTGAAAATCAACTAAGCGCATTCCTTGACCAATCTCTAGATTTGGGTTTTCAGCAAGCTCTCTTAGTTCGGGTATGTCACTTGCTCCGACTGGAATTCCGAACTTAGACAAACTATTCACGAGACTTGCAGCGGCATCAATGCCGGAAACAACGAGATCTGCCGAGGTGCTGAAGTCAACTTCCTTTGAACCATCTTCTTGAGGTGGCTTCACGCCAATCCCGAGGACGGTTACCTCAGGGTTGATTTCGAATTCATCTTGCAGCCACTGTAGTAATTCATCTTGTAACCACTGTAATAACTTAACATCGGTTCCAGTGTCGCCGGGGTAGATGATTAGGATCGGTCCGTCATGTTGTTCGATGTGTTTTCTCATTGCAATTTTGAATTGCTCGATTTTGTTATTGCCAGCACCTTCCGCTGTGACGTTAAATCCGTATAGGTCTGGATATTCGAAAGTTTCGATAGGTACGCTGCGCTCTTGGAATTCGTCAGCTATGCGCTTCATGAAAGGCATTATCGCTTTGGTGGTCTCAGCCGTTTCGCCGCCTGTGCCATGTATACACAAGCCAAATTGAGATTTTTCTACATACTTGACGATCACATTTCTAACAGCTGTTTCTGTAGGGGAGTCTCCCAGCCCCGCTAGTTCTCGACCAAGAGGTGATCCCTGGCCGATAAATGCCTCTATGTCATCGCTTTGCATGGCAAGAGTAGCCAATCTTCTAACGATAGTTTTGCTATTAAAGTCTCTGACCCAAGCTTCGCAGCTATCACGTATTTTGCTTTTGGAGTCAAAGTTTTCCTGGTCAGCGTACAGAACACCTTCAAACTTTGTTGAGCCATCGGCTCTTCGTTGGTTTACGATGGTTGCCATACCAAATGAGGCACTAACAAAGTCCCAAACTCCAGGTCCAAAGAAGTCAGTTT
>CALJAE010000166.1 GCA_938028175.1 uncultured Acidimicrobiales bacterium | reverse complement strand
ATCTGTACTCGCCGAGCTTGGTTGCGACACTCAGACAATCGATGGTGCCCCCGGAGTTTGGACATCGGAATCTGAGCCTAGGAAACTTGCAGCCATTGGAGTTCGACAATCTAGAGGTCGCACTATGCATGGATTTGCAATAAATGTGACCACCGAACTCGGTTGGTTTGAGCAGATCATTCCATGTGGGATAGAGGACAAGGGCGTAACGTCACTTTCTGAAATTGGCATAGATTGCACCATGGAGCAGCTAGTTGATTTAGTTGTCGCCAAAGCTGGTGCGGCGATTCTGGGTGATGCTTCCACCCACTACGAAGGGGCTGTGCATCAGAACCATAAAGTTGATTTGAGTCCGTTCTCTTCTGGAGCTGGCCCAGGAGAGCCAATCAAGCCGAAAGCTCCTGGTGTTTCGGTTCGGCTAAAAGGGCGTCTCGAGACTGCAGGGGTCACCGAAGGCCTAAGTATTAGCGAGCGCAAACCTGATTGGATGAAGGTCAAGTTCAAGGTTGGCGAGAACTATAAAGCTATTGCAAAGAAAAGCTCTGAGCTGAACATAGCCACGGTTTGTGAATCTGCCGGTTGCCCGAACATCTATGAATGCTGGAATGAAGGAACTGCCACTTTTATGTTGTTGGGCGAACGTTGCACACGTGCTTGTGGATTTTGTCTAGTCGACACTCGAAAGCCCGAAGTCGTAGATCTAGATGAACCTGTCAAAGTCGCCAACACTATTTCAGAACTGGGCATTACATTTGCCGTGTTGACTATGGTCGCTCGTGACGACTTGGCCGATGGAGGGGCAGCAATTGTTGCCGAAACAATCTCTCAAATTCACCAGCAGTGTCCTGGAGTGAGCGTAGAAGTTTTGATTAGTGATCTGGCTGGTAAGCAGTCATCGTTATCGACGGTGCTAGAGGCAAAACCAGAAGTGCTGAATCATAATATTGAGACTGTGTCTAGATTGCAGCGAGCTGTAAGACCTTCAGCAAGCTACAACAGATCAATGGCTTTGCTTGCTAGAAGCGCTGCAGCCGGGCATGTCACGAAGTCTGGGATCATCTTAGGTATGGGGGAGACCGAGTCAGAGGTCAAGGCGACGCTGCGTGATCTAGCGAATGTTGGAGTGCAGATAGCTACTGTTGGTCAATACTTACGTCCAACTAGTAATCATTTGCCGATATCGCGATGGGTAGCTCCCGATGAGTTTCAAGAACTAGCCGCCTACGGCGAGTCAGTTGGTATCACTCATGTTGAGGCTACGCCTCTGACTAGATCTAGCCATCATGCCCAGGCTGCGGCTGCTCGAGTTGGCGTCGCTGTTGATACTCCACAAAAAGCCTGACGCCAACGGCAAGCAATATGTGAAGACCAGCTAGCAGAAATTGTCGGCGCACTATCCAGCCAGTTGCTGCGATCAGCAAACCAAACTGGTGTGTGATCATCCATAGCCTTCCAAACCTATGTTGAAGGCTTTTGAGCGATGCAAACTTGAAGACTGCAGGTAGAGCTAGCGAGTAGCCGATTAGTAGAAGAAGTATCGAGGCACCTAACACTAGATGCGATGCTACAACAGTTTTTCGAATACCGTGACTAAAGCGTCTTTGGTCTGGTGGGTATGTTTGTGTATCTTCTTATGAGCCAACTCAAAGGCCGAGAGTAAGCGATCTGTATAGATCCAAGGCGTTTCAACCATAAGTGTAGTCTCAGCTAGTTGTACAGCGAGACCGAATTCATTCTGCGCCCCGTTAGAAATTGATTGTTGGGCAATCCGTCGAGCTTCTGAGCTTAGTTGTGTCTGCCAAAGTTCTCCGACTCTGTCAATTTCAGAGTAGTCCAGCACTGGTCGGTAAATAGTGTCGAGGCAATGAGTAAGAGTTTGGATGGGAGTCAACTCCGTAACGGCGATCCCATCGTTAGAAGCTGCGACCGTAGTTGCAAAGGCTTCACTCGCTTCACTGTCTTGAGAAGTGCTGAGAACTGTGGCTAGTTGATCGGTGATTCTCTTACTTGATTCATTGACTATTGCAATCACAGTACGAGATAGTAGTGACGATCTCAGGACTGCTGTGTTTGACCAGAATTCGGTGGGTGAAATTTGATTGTTGTGGATAAAGAACTCATGAGCTCTGTTTAGCTCTTCTGGTGTTAGATCCAGCTCGGAGTAGGCAGCTTTCGTTCTTGTAGCGACTAGTTCTTGTGTGGCGTTCGTAACCGTCTGAACAGCCAGATTAAGGCGATCAGCAGACTTTTTAGTCGTTGGGTTTGTAGCCATACCTATACGTTCGGTCGTTTGCTCCGTTTGTCACGGGTCCGTTTGGACTATTTCGCCAGATTTGACGCTGGTTGAGGTACCATGTGGGTACACATTTTGGGGTGGTTTTGTTTTAATGATAAGACTTGAGGGCGTGTCGAAAAGGTACGAGGGCCAGGCTCGTGCCGCGCTTAACCAGGCCGATATTGACATTGCCAAAGGCGACTTTGTGTTTTTGGTAGGACCATCTGGGTCAGGAAAGTCGACCATGCTTCGACTACTCACCAAGCAAGAAGATCCAGATCGTGGCAGAATCTTTGTTGCCGGTAAAGATATTGCCAAGCTTTCGCCGTGGAAGGTTCCACTACTTCGGCGCAACATTGGCTCGATCTTTCAAGACTTTAAGCTCCTGCCTAGTAAAACAGTTTTTGAAAATGTATCTTTTGCATTAGAAGTAATTGGCGGAAGCAAAAAATTGATCAACAAACAGGTTCCCGTCATCTGTGAGCTTGTTGGGCTAAAAGACAAGATGGACAAGTATCCGGATCAGCTATCTGGCGGTGAGCAGCAGCGTGTGTCAATTGCGCGTGCATTCGTGAACCGGCCTTTGATAATGCTTGCAGACGAGCCTACTGGCAACCTTGATCCACAAACTTCG
>CALJAE010000165.1 GCA_938028175.1 uncultured Acidimicrobiales bacterium | reverse complement strand
TCTGGGACAGAACGTCTTCGGAGATGTCATTCAGTGAATTTGAATCATTGGATAAGTTATTAACCGAGGATTCATCGAATGATATCCCCGTTGGAATTCAAAGAAGTATTGCTGAGTGTGTAGCTTCTGAGTTGAGTCTCTAGTTTGCTAATCGGCAATCTGGTCGAGGCGCTGCATTAATCGGGTGGCATGTCTAATCCCAACTCCTAGAGCTATACCTTCGATTTGTTCGTTAGCTCTGTTTACAGCTGCGGCTGAACCGTCTTCACTGACGTTGAGTTTGATATCGAAATAGTCGGGTAAGTCGGTCTCGTCTTCGGCTAGGAGAATCATATACATTTCTCGATTTATCACTTTTTTATGATGAAGGCCGGCAAGGTCGAAGGCTCTCATTCCGTCAACGATTACGACTCGATTCTGGTTATCAGCCTGCGAAGCCCAACTTGGAAACTGGCTTGTCCATCCCCAAAATGTTTCGGAGTTTTCGGGTGTTGTAATAACCTTTAGATCGATCGAACCTACCTTTTGAAAACCGACGAGAGAACAAATGGCGTGTCGGGCGCTAGCGTATCGTGCCTCTGCTGGCCCAACGATTGCCAGTGGACCTTTGGTTAGGTTTGCTGTGATCGGGACTGAAGGAATCGAACAAAGTTCGTCCACGTTAGCGTGTAGATTCCTTGGGATCTCCCGTGAGGAACCCAGGTTAGGTCTCCATGGAAGGTTTGCATACGAGATGCTCCAACGCAAAAAGTTGTTGTCTGATGGATTTCGCGAGAAGATCTCTTCGCCTTTAGTATCTACTCTTTGTGCAAACTCTTCTGGATCTGGGTGGAGATTTCTCTGTGTCGCAGCATCGAGGTTTCTGGCATCGGCGATCGAATCAAGAAACTCTTGCGATTCTTCATCCAGGTCTTTTGCAGGACTTTCGTCGGTATCGCCATAAATCCATGTCACCTTTTCTTTTAAACGAAACTTTGGTACCTGGATATTCTTACGTTTTTTGTTTCTTGAAAACCTTGATGGCTTAGAGGAGTGGTTTCGTTCAGTGCGTATTGTGAAGCTGTTGCCGTTGACGCTGATAACCCGTTCGCCTACTACCTCTTCAGTATCGATAACAATACCATCTAACGTTATTCCAAGGTCGTTCGGTTTTATGATGGCTGTACTATCTTCGATTTCGATTTCGATAGCTTGAGAACCTGGGCTAGTCACGATTAAGTAAGTTCCGTTAATCAGGCTGAGACGGCTGCCAGCGTCTAAGCCTGCTACGTGTCGGATCTCGGTTCCACTTCTCTTGCGATGGCTATTGCGTCCTTCGCTTGCACTTTCTAAGCCGCTGATTTGGAAACCATCATCCAATTCAACGGTCACGACATCACTAATGCCGTCTCTTATCGGTCGACTATTTTCTTTGGGGGATTCAATGGGATCTTCTAAAGGACTCATACGCGACTATCTACTCTCATTGTAGATAAATTACTGGGTCGATTCGCTATTATTGATCCATTGTTACTTGTTCGTTGTTCGGAAGTCTCGGTACTAGTATGTTGCTACTGCCGAATATCTATGTTTTGATATTGACTTTATGATTGCTCGCCCAATAAAGCCAAAGAGAAGACTCAAGGATAAATTCTTGGTGTCTGTCGGTATTTTGTTGAGTGTCGTGGCGGTATTAGGTGCTGTTGGGGCTGGGTTTGCCTTCAGGCAGTCTCAGAAGCTAGTCAGAGCAGAACTAGGGTTGATTGAGACTCCAAGTAGCGAGCCAGCAAATTGGTTGCTCGTTGGTACCGATAACCGAGCCGGAATAGATGAGGACTCCGAGAACTCCGGCTTCATCTTAGGTACTGGAGCACCGATTGAAGGTCTAAGGACCGACACAATGATTATTGCTCGTGTCGATCCGGACTTAAATCGAATTGACATTATTTCGGTTCCTCGAGACCTATGGGTCGATATAGATGGCAGTTCAGGTCGGATCAACTCCGCTTATCAGATTGGCTCAGCTGAGCCATCTGAAGAGGAACTTACCGAAGGTAGACGAAGACTGGTAAGAACTATTCAAGCCAATTTGGGCGTTGAAATTAACCACTATGCCGAAGTGGACTTTGTCGGATTTCAATCTGTGGTAGACGCACTCGGGGGCGTGGAAATAGAGTTTGAGCGTCCTGCAAGAGATTTGGCATCTGGCTTGGCGGTAGACGCAGGACCCCAGCTACTAGATGGTTCGCAAGCTCTTGCTTATGCCCGAGCCCGCTCGTATCAGGAGCAAACCGAAGAGGGTCGTTGGACAACTGATCCAACAGGAGACCTGGGGCGAACTGAGCGCCAGCGTAACTTTTTAGTTGAGGTAGCGAGTGAGCTTGTTTCTTCGTCAACCTCTCTCAACCTGATAAATACAGATTCGCAAATCTCAGTGATTGCGGACAACGTAGTCTTTTCAAGCAGTGTGAGTATCGCTTCGTTGACCTCACTGGCAACTACATATCAAAGCGTTGGGGTAGAAAGCATCACAAGCCACACGCTGCCTGTGTTTGCTGATACCCAAGGCTCTGCATCGATCTTGCGTCTGTCTCCAGAAGCTGATGAAGTTCTTGGTTTGTTCAGAGGATTCTCAACCTTGGCGGGAGCGACTGTCGATGTATTTAACGGCAGCGGGGTTCAGGGACAAGCGACCGCTGCGGCTACAAGCCTTCGTCAGACCAATATTAGGGTTGGAGAAATAGCTGACTATCCAACTGTTGTCCCGGAGACTCAGATTCGCTTTAACCCAGCATTTCAGGCGGTCGCAATTGAATTCCAAAATTCAGTAGCTTTCAATTCAGTGTTGATCGAAGACCCAGAGGTAGCACAATTAGCTCTAGTAACGGGTCAAGACTTTTAGAGGCCTAGTGCAACGATAATCTTGGCTGCGACCTCATCAGCTAGGCCGTCTTCAGGTGTATAGCGAAGTTCAGGGCTTTCGGGAGCCTCATAGGGGGCATCGATTCCTGTCATACCCGTTATTTCGCCGCTAGCTGCCTTGGCATAAAGCCCTTTAGGATCACGCTGTTGACATACCTCTAAGGGAGTGTCGATGAAGACCTCAACAAACTTAATGCCTGCTGCGGTGTGAAGCTCCCGAGCCAAATTTCGACTTTTTCGATATGGGCTGACAAGTGGAGCGATACTCACAATGCCGGCGTCGGCAAATAGGGCGGCAACATGTGAGGTGCGGCGGATGTTCTCTTGTCGGTCTTCCGGACTAAAGCCAAGGTCCCCATTCAAACCGTGACGCAGATTGTCGCCATCAAGCAAATATGCACTGTTTCCAGCCTCTACGAGTTGACGTTCTAGTTCCACAGCGACAGAGGACTTACCTGACCCGCTGAGACCAGTAAGCCAAACAGTCAATCCGCTTTGGCCAGTACTAGTTTCTCTAGTCAAACGATCGATTAGGCCATCATGCCAGACCGTGTTCTCTGTCTTTTCAGTGGACATAGTTACTCGGTTGAGGTGATCATTCCTGCACCAACAGTTACGTTGGTGGATTCATCTACCAATATAAAGCTACCTGTTTGACGGTTTCTGTCATAGAGGTCAGCCATTAGTGGCTTAGTGACCCTCATTCGAACTTTGCCGATCTCGTTTAGCTCTAGTGACTTAGCCTCAAAGTCTCGACTAAGAGTATTGATATCTAGGCGGTATCGGAACTCTTTGATTACGGCACGACCCCAGTTTGTGGTGTGCTTTATCGCAAGCTTCGAACCTTCGTTGAGTGTAGATGCATCGGCCATCCAGCAAACCATTGCCTCAATGTCTTGAGTTGGCTTCGGTTGGTTGTTGACACGACAGATCATATCCCCACGGGAGATATCAATTTCGTCTTCTAAGAGTACTGTGACAGACATTGGATAGTAGGCCTGCTCTAGCTGTTCTCCGTTTTGTTCAATCGACTTGATCTTTGTGGTGAAGCCAGAAGGAAGAGCAACAATCTCGTCGCCTGGTCGCATGATTCCACCTTCAACACGGCCTGCATAACCACGGTAGTCAGGGTGGGTCTTGCTCTGTGGGCGAACTACAAACTGCACAGGGAAACGAGCATCAAGCAGGTTTCTGTCCGAAGCAATATAGACCTCTTCTAAGTGATGAAGAAGAGTCGGTCCGTTGTACCAGTCCATGCTCTGGCTTCGGTCGACGACATTGTCTCCAACTAGTGCTGACATTGGGATAAACGTAAGGTCAGCGATGTCTAGTTTGGTAGCAAAGTCGATGAATTCGGTTCGAATGTTCTCGTACACTTCTTGATCGTAGTCAACAAGGTCCATCTTGTTGACGGCTACGACAAGGTGAGGAATCTGTAAAAGACTGGCAATAAATGCGTGGCGACGAGACTGTTCAAGGATACCTTTTCGAGCATCGATCAAAATGATCGCAAGGTTGGCAGTCGAAGCTCCAGTCACCATGTTGCGTGTGTACTGAGTGTGACCGGGCGTGTCAGCAATAATGAACTTACGTTTTGGTGTAGCAAAGTAACGGTGCGCAACGTCGATGGTAATACCTTGTTCACGTTCTGCTCTGAGACCGTCAGTCAGCAGAGCCAAGTCAACTTGTTCTGCGCCGCGTGCCTGAGAGGTCTGCTCGATCGACTCGAGTTGATCTTCGAAAATAGATTTTGAGTCGTAGAGTAGGCGACCAATTAGGGTCGACTTTCCATCGTCTACACTTCCAGCTGTGGCAAGTCTTAAAAGGTCCATTAGAAGTATCCTTCTTTCTTACGGTCTTCCATTGCGGCTTCAGTTCTGCGGTCGTCAGCTCGGGTGGCTCCACGTTCGGTAGTACGTGTGGCTCCAATTTCATCGATTACTTGACTGAGCGTCTTTGCAGGTGACTCGACTGCACCTGTAATTGTTGCGTCACCAATGGTTCGGAATCGAACAAGTTTGTTCTCGGTTTCAGTTCCCTCTGGTGCTTGAAGGTGCTCTGTAACAGCCATCCACATGCCGTCGCGCTGGAACACTTCACGCTCATGGGCAAGGTAGATATGAGGAACTTCTACTTCCATTTCGTTGATGTAGTGCCAGACATCTAGCTCGGTCCAGTTAGAGATCGGGAAGATACGCATATTTTCGCCAGGATTACAGCGGCCGTTATAGAGGCTCCAAAGTTCTGGACGCTGACCCTTAGGGTCCCATTGACCGAACTCATCTCTAAATGAGTAGATGCGCTCTTTAGCACGAGCCTTTTCTTCATCTCGTCTTGCACCACCGAAGCAAGCATCAAACTTGTGTTCTTCGATACCTTCAAGCAATGCAGAAATCTGTAAGAAGTTGCGAGACGCGTTAGGTCCTGTTTCTTCTTGTACTTTTCCAGAGTCGATCTGGTCTTGTACAGAAGCGACAATCAAGTTCAGCCCGTACTTTTCAACCATTTTGTCGCGGAACTCAATAACTTCGGGGAAGTTATGGCCTGTATCAACATGCATAATAGGGAAAGGAACAGGTGCAGGAGCAAAGGCTTTAACAGCC
>CALJAE010000164.1 GCA_938028175.1 uncultured Acidimicrobiales bacterium | reverse complement strand
CCACATGGAATGTCGAACATCGCTGGCAAGGCCAGGCTGACCCGCCGCTGTCTGATCTGGGAAGAAAGCAGGCTCAAGTAGCTAGCTCAGGCCTCGGAAATGTCGGAGTAATTGCTAGTTCGACCCTAGTCAGAGCTAGAGAAACAGCTGAACTTATTGCAGACAAGATCGGTATTGGCCCAGTTCTAGAAGTCCCAGAATTGATTGAACGAGATGTCGGAGACTGGTCAGGCAAAACTCGGGCAGAGATCAACGAAAGCTGGGCTGACTGGGAAACAAGTGGTTATCGACCAGCAGGCTGGGAACCAGATAGCGAGTTCCTCGCAAGAGTTTTTACTGGGCTGCTGAAAATCTCAAAACAAGTTGGACAAACAGAAGTTGTAGTAGTCGCACATTCAGGTTTGATTATCACCTTAGAGAAGTATTACGACCTTGACAGAGGTCGAATTTCTAATCTCGGCGGAATCTGGGTAACCGTCACCGAGGATAACATCGAAGTAGGTGACCGAGTAAAGCTACTCGACGACAAAATGGCCACGGGTGGCGGCAAAGAAAGCGTTGTCTAAACAGCCAAAAAAGCTAGATTAGCTGTTTCTGGAAGTGCTTCGTGCCTAGGAATTAGTCGATCTGTGTGCCACACTAGATATGTGGTGTTAGTTAAGTTATTCGCTCAGGCAGCAGAAATTGCTGCTTGCTCAGAACTTGAGGTCGAAGGATCGACAGTGAGCGAAATTTCAAGCAAGCTTGTAGAAAGCTACGGCGACGATTTTCAAACTGTTCTTAACAGTTCACAGATTTGGGTTAACGGCTCTTCTGCACCCTTTGAGCGTTCCCTAGTTGAAGGCGACGAAGTCGCTGTCTTGCCACCGGTGTCGGGAGGATAGATGTCAAACCCTGGCGATCGTTTGCCACCAGTTCAACAGCCAAGTGGTCCAAAGCTCCGGACTAAGTCAAAGCGAGCACAAAGTCGATCAGACAAAGCTAGAAGCGAAGACCTTGCTCGCTACAACCGTTGGAATCAGTCACGGCTCGCAATCCCATATTCGACCGATGGGCCGAAGGTGACCCTCGGGATTCTTTGGTTTGCCCTAATCACGTTGGCGCCTCTCGCATTAATCGTTCTTGGTAGATCGGAGTTCGCTGCACCACTAATTGCAGGAGTCTTCTCTACAGTTGTTGGCTTGGCTGGCTTGCAGATAGCAAACACTTGGTTCGGCACGGCATCAGAGGGCCGCTCGGCTGCTGGCCTTGGTGCGTTCTTGCTTTCGTTTAGTTCTTTCTTTGGTCTGAATTTTGTTCCGTTTGGCATAGCTGCAGCTTTGGTAATGCTTGCAGTCGGAGCAGTGCTGACTAAGGACAAAGAGCGAGACATAGCTCAAAAGATTGTGGTTATGGCTCGATCGATCGTGCCAGTTGGGTTAGCGGGAGTTAGCGCAATCACCATAGCTGTTAGGCCAGTCGAAGTTGGTTCTGGGTTTGCCGTCTTCGTGGCTCTTGTACTTATGATCTCGGCGTATGAGATTGGTGACTTCATCGTTGGTTCTGGTGCCCACAATGCTTTTGAAGGACCATTGGCTGGCTTTATTGCCTTAGTGGTAGTCACGTTAGGGATATTCATCTTTCCACCACCAGCACTACCAAGCGACCTAGTTTTCTTTGTAGCTTTGGGTCTTGTGACTGGAATTAGCGGAGTGATGGGCCAGATGTTTGCATCTTTATTGTTACCCCGACCAACTTCCTGGGCTCCGGCTCTTAGGCGACTGGACTCCTATCTGTTGGCAGCTCCAATTTGGCTAGGCCTGATGATTCTTCTTGGCTTGTAGCTGATAACTAAGAGTAAGACGGTGAGAATGGTAAGCTTGCCGAGTGATAATACCAATTAGTCAGTTACTCGAAGATCCAATCCACTCTGATCTCCCTGCCGGAGATTTCTCTGCACTGCGTGAAATGCGAACCAAGCTGCAGGGTGCTGAAGCTGACCTGTCTCTCGTTCGAAGGTTAACCCAAGGGCGTATGGATATTGTCGGGCACGAAGTTGCCTCTCGAGAGAATCGAGATGAGACCAACGGTGTAAATCAAGCGGAAGTGTTGTTTGAGTTGCCAGATATCTTGGCCGATGCTCCCGCTGCTTCTAGAAGTGGGCGTCTTCAAATTAACGAGCCAGGCCCTGTGGCTCACGAATTGATCTCACAGCTAGATTTACTTATTTCGCCTAGCGAGTTATCAAGCATTTCAGATATTTCCGACAGCGATCTCAACAACCATCTCAACTCACTAAAGAGCTTCGAAGAAGACTTATCGGGCGGACGTCGAGAGCTACATGAAAAGATCGACAGTATTCAGCGTGAGATTGGATCTCGCTATGCCAGCGGTGCCGCCAGCACTGAGGACGCTTTCAAAAACTAGCTAGACTTGTTGGCCTGTGGCTAAGACAATTACGCTTATTTCAGATCTAGGAACTGCTGACGGACAAGTTGGTCAGATTAAGTCTGTTCTGGCTGAGTTTGCTCCAGACGCTCAGGTTGTTGACCTGACACACGATGTGACACCGTTTGCCACAGCCGAAGCCTCCTATGTTTTGGCCAGGTCAGTCGACTATCTACAGCCTGGGATAGTTATGTGCATGGTTGATCCGCATGATTCACGCCTTGTGATTGTCGAAGTTGGTGATGGCCAGTCTCATCTAGTCGGCCCCGACAACGGAATGCTAGCAGCCGCTGTGGCTCTGGTTGGTGGAGCCACGGATGCATACGAGATCGAGTTTGATGCAGTTGTCGGAGTTTCCAAGTCGAGAGACATAGTTGCTCCTATCGTCGCCAAATTAAGTGCAGGTTCTGCGCCATCTGAGTTTGCTAAACAAATTGATACCTCAACGCTAGTTCCTCAGTTGATGCCGGTCGCCGAGATTTCAGAAGACGGCAGCGTCAACGCTCAGGTTCTCTGGTTAGATCGTTTTGGAAACATTCATCTCAACTTGGAGAATGAACACCTAAGTACTTTTGGTGAAGTAGCTAAGATTACGATTGACAGTCTTAGTTCGCCGGTCAGAGTGCTAGACCGAGTTTCTGACCTATCAGAGGGCAAAGTTGGTCTAGTTCCAGGTTCAGCTGGTTTGGTAACACTGTCTGCTCTTCGAGGTAGTGCCAAGGATATTGTTGGAGCCAATCCTGGAATTCATGTTGAAATCCGTCGTGGAGAGATGCAATCCGATTCGTCTACACCAGTGGAGATCAAGAAATGAGAATGTCAGTAGTCATAACACTAGGTTTATTGCTCTTGTTGATTGTCGGCGCCTTCCTGGTCCAGGTCTTAGTGCTGGCTTAGCCAGAATTGAAGGCTAAACGGCACTGTTGAAGGCGGGTTTTGGACGTCTGGGCCCTAGCCTTGGACGGCGAGACAAGAATGCTAATTATATGATCGTTCGGATAGCGACAAGGAAAAGTTCATTAGCAATGTGGCAAGCAAAGGCTGTTGCGGCTGCGCTTGTTGCAGCCGATCCTTCAGTCGAGCCTCAGATCGTTGGCGTTGAAACCAAGGTAGATAAGGACTTATCGATTCCTATCTCATCGTTCGCTGGCAAAGGGGCGTTCTGCAAAGAAGTACAGAACATGGTCCTAGAAGATCAGGCAGATATCGCCGTTCACTCAGCCAAGGACATGCAAGTTCGTGAAGTGCCAGGCCTTGTTATCGCCGGTTATTTAGAGCGCGGTGATGCGCGAGATTGTTTAATCGGTTCAACGCTGAGTGGTTTACCAAATGGGGCAACTGTTGCAACAGGGTCAGCGCGTCGCAAAGCGTTGCTCTTGGATAAGCGTCCAGACCTAAATTTGGTTGAGCTTCGCGGCAATATCGATACTCGGCTGACCCGTCTAGAAGAAGTCGATGCCATAGTGATGGCTTATTGTGCTTTGAATCGCCTAGGTAGAGAGCCAGAAATTGTCGATGTTTTGGGGCTGGATGATTTCATACCTCAGGTTGGTCAAGGCGCAATTGCGGTCGAGACCCGGGCTGAGGACTCTGCACTACTAGAACTTTGTTCGCTAGCCAATCACCGTGAAACGCAGATT
>CALJAE010000163.1 GCA_938028175.1 uncultured Acidimicrobiales bacterium | reverse complement strand
CGAGGTTGAACTTGGTCGGGGGTCTGTCGACTTCAAGTTCTCGTCGGGAGTCTCGATGCAGGCTCTCATGGAGATCAAAAAGCTCCACAATGGCAAATTCTGGAACGGGCTCGAAGTACAGCTCCTCGACTATCTCGAATCTGATCAATGCGACATTGGCCGTTTCGTTGCCATTCAATACCGAAACCACCGCAAGAAGTCTGATGTTGGCGAGCGCTGGAAGACCCTTCCAGCGCGAACGAAGGACCTTGCAGAGAAACATGAATTAGATCTCATGAGCACGTTGATCGATGCCCGACCGCGAAAGTCAGCATCTAAGGCAGACCGCCAGACTTAGGCCGTATGCGTTCGTGCCACCCGACGTGGCCTCGTCGAGCTTGCAAAGACCGAACAGTTCAAAAGATAAAGAAGCAGAAGTAGCTTCACCGACCGCCCGGCCTTCACTTCTTTTTGAACGAAGGCCACGGCGCTCTACCACTTGCAGAAAGTTGCGAAAGGTGTCCCGCGAGGCCCACCAAAAGATCAATACTCAAACCCCGCAGATTCGTCTGCGGGGTTTTTGCTACGTCGTAGCCAATAAGAAGATTACTCAATCGTTACACGGTCCTGTTGCACCACGCGTCCGCCGATGTCGGCGTGATCTCCCCCCGCAGGCCGAGCATGGATTACGCATCCATCACCATGAACAATCCTTATCGGCCGATCAAGTTGTGCCGCCAGCATCATGGAGCCGGATCCGTTGCCCTGTGCCTCTGGAATATCCCAGTCCGTTGCGAAAGTGCGCGCTCGGACAACCCCAGCGTCACGGTCGAGCCAAGCCCAAACCATCCGATGATCCCACTTGGCGGTGTCCGCAACATCAATCGCCTCTACATCCAGCGCACTTTCCATCTGAACATGGTTCCACGGAGGCATCGCATCGAGTCCAGCGCGAACCCAAGAGACGCCGTCATCGGAAAAGACGTCTATGTTGCCGCCTCGGCTAGTCATACTCGAGATCGGCTCGCCAGCGAGCTCCTCGAAGAACCACGCTGCGCCAAGTGCAACTACACCCGCAAAGTCTATCTCGCCTTGCTGATGCACGATACTGATGTCTCGGCGGTCAACGCTATTCACGAACGCAGTCTCGACTGTCGAATAAGAATCGTTGAGCCGCTCTGCAATATCCCTGCGGGAGCTATCCGAGATAGAGCGATCTTCGTCAAGCACGATCGTTGCGTTGTCACCGAAACGACCTGTTTCGTCGGCGAATACTCGAAGTAGGTGAACGTCAATCATATTCGCATTTTAACACATCGTGAATTATCGAAGAGAAAGAAGTTGAAGGTGCCCAGCGATACCCAGGGCAATCGCTTCAAGCGCGCCTCCTTAGTCCAGCGTGGAAATAGAAGCGAGGGCAGAAGAAAGTGACTAATGAACGATCCACGGCCCGATCACCATATTGCCGATCCGTGGCCCCAACCCTGAGCGCCGTTGATCCGGCGAGTCTCCCGGACAGACACTTCGGTGCGGATTGGGCGTTGGCCGAAGGAGAGTCAGCTCTAGTTGGCGCGCTAGCTGCGATTCGAGAGGTGTCCCGCGAGGCCCACCAAGAACACCGCAATTGAAAGCCCTGACCGGACCAAAGTTGGGGTTCTTTCGTATAACAGCAATCATTCAATTCGTGGTTAGAGCCTTATAGTTAAAGTTATTGTGCTGAGTAAGTATCTGCCGGGGTTCGGGCTAACAAATATCAAGGTTGTGTATCTGATCGTTGCTGTCATGCACGGTTGGTTTACCGCTGCGATCTGGCTGTTCTTCTTTCAAGACACGGTAACTAACACCCAGGTGGGAGTCATATTTGTTGTTAGCCTCGCTGTGCTTGTGTCGGCCGAATTGCCTTCTGGTGTGTTGTCAGATCTGATAGGGCACAGGCGTGTTCTAATATTGGCAGCGTTCCTGTCGTCGTTCGGCAACCTGCTCACATTCTTAAACACAGGATTTTGGAGTCTTCTGATAGCTGTAGTTGTCTTCTTTCTTGGCTCCTCTTTCTACTCTGGCGCTCTGGAAGCATTTGTCTTCGAGAGCTTTAAAGAAGCTGGCGAAGAAGAATCATACGATTCGTATCTTGCTGTGAAAATACTGATCAGGAACTCCTCTAAACTACTAGCCACCCTGATCGGGTCGCTGGTGTTCCTGTTCGCTAGAGGGGCGCCTTTCTTGCTTCTAGCAATAACTCACCTCATTGCCGGAATCGCTTTGGTAACTCGAGCGATCGAACCTGACAAAGATGTCAACCGCAATGCCGAGAGGGTCGAAACATCTTGGTTCAAACAACTGAAACAAACAGTTGGGTCGAGGCAATGGATACCAGTGGTTCTACTTGGAACCGTTGTCGCAGCTATAGCAACAGTTGTTGGATGGGGTCCGTTCGAGCTTTCGATAGCGACAGAATCAGGACTAGACGAAACCAACATATTTCTGGTGCTGATTCCAGTATTTTTGGCGCAGGCGATTGCTGGCGGATACTACTCAAAAGTACTTGGCTTCGTAGGTGGCCCGGTCAAAGGGCTCTACCTCACAGCAATAGCAGTGAGTCTGGGGTATCTAATCCTCAGTTTTGGAATGATAGTGACACTCATTGTTGGTTTCGTGGCCATGCGAATACTGGGTGACTACATGGCAGCATTTGTTTTGTCCTATGTGCAAGAACGACTAGCCCCAGAAGTTAGAGCCTCAGTACTATCAGTCATATCGTTGCTTCGTTGGGCAGTAATAGCAGTAGCGGCACTACTGGCAGGCATAGCAGCCGACAACGGATGGATATTGCAGCTAAGCCTCTACATCTCCGTGCTAGTGCCTGTGGTTATAGTAATTCAGCGCACTTTGTCAATTTCTATGGACAGATAAGGCCCTGCTAGCTAACCCAATACCCCCTTGATTACTGGCCTTTTTGGTCGATGGGTACAGATGGCTGGGATTGCATCAAAAATCAAGGACACGGTTTCTGGTGTTGGCCTATTTCGTGTTGTCATCGCAGGTATTGCTGCTGGTGTCGCTTTGTTCGGTGGAAGCGACTTGGTGCGGTCGCTAGAAGCTGACTGGGCCATCTTAGTTGCTAGTGCTTTCAGCGATAATGTCGGAGTCACAGACTTCCCTGGTCGAGTTCAAATAACACCGCCAGGAGAAGACCTGCTCCTAGTGAACGTCACCCGGACTTGCTCAGCCATAATCGGAATAGCTTGCATCTTGGTACTCGGGATAACACTGATTCGTTCGTCTTTGCGTAAACGTCTAATCGCCGTCGGGCTTGCTTCTGCATTCATCGTAGTAAGTAACCATATTCGCCTGGTGCTAATCCTCTTAGTTGGTGGAAGGTTCGGAGCGACAACACTAATCGTGGTTCACGACTGGGTAGGAACAGCGTTATCTGTTGCAACAGTCTCATACGGTGTGATTCTTCTATTCAGAACTGCCACCGATACTGACACCGCCGAGGTGATTCCAGCATGAGCGAAGCCCTAATTCTAACTTTTGCTGTTGTCTCGTTCATCGTTGTTGCGTTAGGTCTAGGGCAGTATGTGTCCAGTTTCTGGATTGGCATGAAACAGACACCAAAGGCTCGCTCTAGAGATGCAAAGTTGGAGTCTCAAACCCCTGACCCGGCAGACAAATTCACTATGTACTTCTTAGTCCCATGTCTAAACGAAGAAGCTGTAATTGGGGCGACGATTACAGCTGCGCTTGCCCAGCATGCCAATGCCAACATCATCGTAATCGACGATGATTCCGAAGACGACACTGTCCAAATAGCATCCTCATTCGACAGCAACAGAGTGTCAGTGGTCGAACGAACCCTTCCCGAAGCAAGACTGGGCAAAGGTAAAGCACTAAACGCTGCATACAAACAGGTTCTGCAAAAGGTAAAAGATGAGCAGCTCGACCCTACACATGTTGTCATCTGCGTTATGGACGCCGATGGTCAGCTGTCTGAAGGAGCTGTCGGTAAAGTGTTGAGACTCTTCGACAGCGAAAGAGTTGGGGGAGTGCAACTACCGGTTCGAATTCGAAATACAGGCACTCTTATAACCGACTATCAAGACTTAGAATTTTGGGGAGTTTCCGCAGTTCCACAGATTGGTCGTAGCCGGGTGGGCACAGTAAGCCTTGGTGGCAACGGCCAGTTCACCAGGTTGTCTGCGTTGTTGGGGTTAGAGCGTGAACCTTGGACAGAGTCTTTAACCGAAGACTTGGACCTTGCAATTAGTTTGGCTGCGAACGGTTGGTGGCTTGACTCGACCCCGGATGCCTGGGTTAGCCAACAGGCAGTAACGTCGGTCAAGGCTTTAGTGCGTCAACGCACCAGATGGATGCAGGGTCATATGACATGCGCCTTTAGACTCAGGGAGCTATGGAATTCTCCATGGCTCTCGAGCTTAGCCCTAGCCGAAATGACTACGTATTTGCTGGCGCCGATAACTTTGATACTTCCATGGTCGATTTTGCTACATATAGGGCTCTATTTTGCCGTTACTATATTCATGGGAAGCCCAGTTTTTGAGATCGCCGATTCGGCGCTTATAACTAAGTTAGTTCTTGCCTTTGGCATGTACGCACTTTCTTTTACTCCCGCATACATAAATGGATGGATGTACCATCGCCGTTCTGGTCGAGGCCTCATCAAATCGATAGCGCTTGCCCATACTTTTGTCTTCTTCAACTATGTGACTTTCTTAGCAACTTGGAAAGCAGCTTTCCGTATGTTGATTGGTCGTAAAGGCTGGGCTAAGACCAGACGTGCTGTCGAGCCGATCGGGGCGACATAATGTACGGCGATACAGGCGTAGGCGCAGGAGTAGGTATAGCGACAACAACGACCGCCACAACGGTGGCTGTCGTGGCTGCGACCACGACTAGTCAGCCAACTACAACAACTTCTAGTGGTTCAGCTTCTGAAGTCGCCATTGGATCCACACCTTCGACAACCGTTGACCTTGCAACGGGATCGGCAGGAGTCGCTGGCGACGCTGCTGCTAGAACAGAAGAGTTAGCTTTTACCGGAGTTTCACTGGAGATTCTGATTGCCTTCGGGTTTTGTTTGATGGTTGGCGGATTGTTACTAGTTATGTTTGAACGACGCGCAAAGCTACAGATTTGGACTCCGCCCTCAGTAGGTCTCGACCAAGTTAGTTCCATTTTGTCTAATATCGATACACAACCAGCTCTAGCTTTCGCTGCACCGCCACGTCCGAGCAGAATCCGACGGACGCTTGGCTCATCTGCCATTGCTTTGCTATTGAGCGTAGTGTTTGTAGTGTTTGGTGCAGGCAGTGCTGATGCTGTTCCAACAGTTGATTGGTCGCCCGCAGATCCATATCAACCAGGCGATATTGTAACTGTCACCATTGAACCTGAGGCTGGTTGTACGCTCAACACCTCGAGGAACCCGCACACAATCACCATCACCGACGCAGCTGGCAATATCTTTGAATTCGATCAACCTACAACGCTAACGGGCTCAATAGGTATCTACGAAGTTGAGATTCCAACTGGGGTGGTTGGTGAATGGACATGGGAAGTCTCGATAGTCCAGCGTGGCTGCGGGCGTGACACAGTCA
>CALJAE010000162.1 GCA_938028175.1 uncultured Acidimicrobiales bacterium | reverse complement strand
GCAAGTAGGCCTCCTAATATTGCGATGACAATGTCCACACGTTTAGCTTAGCTCTGTGGGTAAGCATTGTTGAAACGTAACTAGCAGTGTCATTGGTTGTAAATCAGGCTAAATTATCAAGGTTGCCCGGATAGCTCAGTTGGTAGAGCAACTCATTCGTAATGAGTAGGTCGGCGGTTCAATTCCGCCTTCGGGCTCTATAGTTTCTTCACTTATTTGAGCAAAGCTTGAGTTAGCTCTTCTCGTTCGTATGGACTGATCTCGGTGTACCGCACTTTGAGTAGGCTGTCATTGCTGCTCCACCATTCTTGAGTTGGCCGTCTTTGGTCAGTTTGTCGGGGGTCTACATCTTCGAACAGCAGTGGCAGCTTCTTGTAGGGGCCGACATCTCGTCCTGCGCATAAAGGCCGTTATTTACTCAAATTGGAGCGATGTTAGCCGATAGTTGGCTGTACAAAACTAACTTTGCAACAGGAGCCCATCGATGGCATGGCAAATTGCTTTAGGGTTCTTTCTAATACTTTCGGCCTCTTCGAATCTTTTTAGAAGAACTTTGGCTAAGGATTATCCCGGTAATCCAATTGTCAGTATGACGATGATGTATCTGTTCGCTGTTGTCCCTTTAGGTATTGTCGGGGCTTTCCTTATAGGTGAGCCATCACTTAGTAATATTTCGCATGCTCGTTGGTTGCAGCTAATAGCAGGCGGATTTATTTATAGTTCTGGATTTATTTTTGCGTTGAAAGCAAATGAGAAACTAGATGCTGCACAATATGGTCTGATAGCAACACTTGGAACTCCAACGGCAATTTTTGGAACAACATTGTTTCTCAGGCAAGGGTTAAATTTCTGGCAAGGTTTCGGTGTGGTGTTAATTATTGTTGGGTCAATTTTGGTAGTTTCCACAACTTTTAGTAAGAGTACTCTTAAACCAAGTAAGGCAACTGGTATTGGCATTCTTTCTGCTGTGTTGCTTGGTGTAGGTTTTGTTAACGAAAGCGACCTTATTGATCAGGTTGGTTTGTCAAGCTATTTGATTGTCGGTTGGGGTAGTAAGCTAGTTGCGTTTCTGATTATTTCAAACCGCAGATCGTTTGCAATCCCAAATCTCGTTAAGCAGCCTTCTTTTAAATACTTGTTGGGTGCAGCTATAACTCTTGGGTTGTCTCGACTTTGTCTGGGTTTCGCAATCAATCAGACTAATCCGTCTGTAGTGACTGGCGTGTCTGCCTATCAATCGGCAGCGACAGTTCTTGGGTCAATTGTTATCTTGAAAGAGCGAACATATTTAGGCACTAAAATTGTGGCTACTTTCGTAGCCACTTTGGGTTTGTTGTTAGTCGCAATCTAGGTAAGGCTTAAGATAGATAACTTGTTACCTCCTAAACTAGGAAAGCTCGGCACTAGATGAAGAGCAAGTTTTTGAATTCATAATGAGTAGGTCGGCGGTTCAATTCCGCCTTCGGGCTCTTTTGCTTTGGTTTGAATAGTTGACTGTGGGAACCTCGCTGAATATTGATGTTATTTAGGCCGGAATAAGATTGGAGGTGTTGAGTTTTGTGAATACGGAGTACGGTGCGTCTTTGCTGATGGTTTCTTCTCCTTCGGCTATGCCTGGGCTTTTAACTTCGCCTTGGTATTCCAACCCGACTCGTTTCATTACTGCTTTTGATCTTTGGTTGTGGCGTGCTGTACATGAGACAACGGCTTTTACTTTTAGTGTTTCGAAAGCGTATTTGAGGCTGGCTTCACCTATTTCTGATGCGTAGCCTTGCCCCCAGAACTGTTGCCGTAGCGCCCAGCCGGTTTCAAGCCAGTTCTTGTGTGCTTTGAATGGTGTTTTGTTTGAGTGCGGTTCACGTACCCAGTCTTGGTTTGGTAGCAGTTTGTAAAGCTGTCGCCAGTCATCATTGATTGGGGTTCGGGATAAACCTCCTCTGCCGATCACTGTGCCATTTTCTTTGTTATAGGCGATCCATTTATGAACATCATGTAGCTTCCATGAATCAGCTATCTCGCTAGCCTTAGTAGCTGCTTCTTGTTGCGATGGACGCCAGTTGTCATACCAAGGGGATACAGCTTCGTCGTTGTGGACTAGATGAAAATCGTCAGCATTGTCCGGGCCAATCGGAACCAAGAGAAGGCGCTCTGTTGTGAGTGTTTGATCTTGAGTCATCGTGTTTCTAGCTTATAAGTCTCAATTTATAGTTTTGTGGCCGGAGCTATTTGTCTGGTTGGTGTGAGTGGATTGGTGATTTGTTGTGCAGTTTGTTTGGGGATAGCGTTAGCCACAGCTTGGATATCGGCTTCTGTGGTGTAGCCAGCGATAGAAAATCGAATGATGCTTGCTGTTGGCAGGTGTTGTACTGATGCAACGTCTATGTTTCCAAAAGTTTCTTTGAGAGCAACGGCAGTTCTTCTAGCTGCACAATTGTTTTGGCGTGTCTCTTAGCTGTAGTTGTTTTGCCGACTGCTCTTGGCCCATTTAACATGATCGCTGGGAAGTGTTTTAGCTGTTCATCTATATGGGCGTCTACAAGTCTGTTTTTATACTCTGGTGAGTTCATTAGGTATCTCGGTATCTATTTAGACCATAGTTTGATGAGTTTATGGCACTGTTGCTGGCTGGATTGTTTGTTGTTGAATTAACGAAAACCTACAACATGCAGTAAAATCAGTAAGTTATTTTGCTGCAACTACGGTTAATCTAATGACATTAGGGGTCAATTATTGGGAAATATCCTATAATTAGGTACCTAAAAGTGGGAAATATACCATTTATTAGCCGATATATGTTACGATAAGTACTTGTGAAGCGAAATCTGCTCGATAGCTTGCTGGTTTGGAAAGAAGCTCCTCAACGGAAGCCCTTGCTAGTTGATGGGGCTCGCCAGGTCGGTAAGTCGTATCTGTTGAAACGGCTTCTTGGTGAAACCTATGACCGGGTGCATTATGTCGATTTTTTGGAGTCTCCGAAGGCTCACCGCGCTTTTGAGCAGAGTCTTTCTCCTAGAGAAGTTATGGCTTCGCTGGAAGTGTTTCTTGGCAGTGCTATCGATCCAGTTAGTGAGTTGGTCATCCTTGATGAAATTGGTGAATGTCCCCAGGCTGTTAAGAGTTTGAAGTTCATTGCTGAGCAGCACCCTGACTGGCATGTCGCAGCGAGCGGCTCGACGATTGGTTTATTGGAATCGTTTCCTGTTGGGAAAGTATCTGGTCATAAATTGCGACCCATGAACTTTGCAGAGTTCCTTGATGTTGTTGGTAGCCCTGTTGAGGTAGATCGTTTCGATTCTTTTGACAGGTCGATGTCAACGCATGAAAAGTTGTGGTCCCATTTTCTTGACTACCTATTTGTCGGAGGAATGCCTGAGGCTGTTTATGCGTGGAGTCAGTTCGAATCTAAGGGCGAACAAGCCCGAAGCCGTGTCCGAAGCATTCAGAATGACATAATTGAGGGCTACCAGCGGGACTTTGGCAAGTACTCTGGTGCAGTAAATGCAATGCACATCAATACTGTTTTCGAAAACGTTGCCGAGTCACTTGGCAAGCCTATTGAAGGTGGTGCAAAGCGCTACCGTTTCTCAAACGTTATTCCAAAGCGTTCCGGCTATAGAGATTTTGAGAGGATCATCGATTGGCTCGAACGCACGCAGCTTGTCTCAAAGAATTATCTTGTTGAAGAGCCTCACATGCCGTTGGCTTCTCAAAAGAGGGCTAGCCGCTTCAAGCTTTTCTACCTAGATGTCGGATTGTTGTTGGCGGCGCTTGGCACAACCGAGCAATTAGTCACCCTTGATGAACTTTACAAAGGTCCAATTGTTGAGAACTTTATTCAGAATGAGCTCCTTTCCTATGGTCTGCGACACACCTTTGGATGGAACAAAGGGAAGGCGAAGGTCGAGTTTCTACTTCAGGGCGAAAGTTCTGTGGTTCCGTTGGAAGTCAAAGCCGGTCGCTCTCGTAGAGCAAAAAGTTTGAAAAGCTATTCCGACCAGTATGAGCCTTTGATGCAACTGAAGCTAACGAAGTCAGCAGGCGGGTCAGAGCCCGTGGATGGTTTGTGGACCATTCCCGTATATTATTCTCGCCAAGGGTTCGACCTGGCAGCAAAAGTTTGAGCCATGCGAACATAAAGCGAACTTCTGCTTGGTCGGTATTTGGTCCATGCGTGGTACACCATGAACGGCTGTCATCAATGAAATAGGGTGAGCTTTAACTAGCTTCGATGATAAGTGATACTTCTGCGCCATCGAACATAGCGGTTACTTCGTTTGCGCCAGCCTCAAGATGTTCACTTGCAATAAACATCGGCCTGGTGGCGAGCATAGTACCGGGGGCGATTGGTACAGTTCCTTCGAATCCGAACATGCAAATCGGTGATTCGAACATAAACTCTGATCCTGTGGGAGTGGTTATAGCTGGGTCAGC
>CALJAE010000161.1 GCA_938028175.1 uncultured Acidimicrobiales bacterium | reverse complement strand
CAGTTGCTGCAGCAGCGGCAGCCGTATCTACAGAAGAGCCACCATCGTCAGCAGACTCTTGGGTCTTCGCCTCAGCCTTTGCCTTAGCAGCCTTTGCTCGGTTCTTTAGATGTTCTGGGATATCTGTCATATCTATAGTGGTCCTGAGATGCCGCCATCTTTACGAACTCGCCAGAAGTGAATCGCCATGAAGATCACCGTTACGAACGGCACAAATAGGACATGCAAAACGTACCAACGCAGCAAAGTCTCTGAGCCAATAACTGAACCACCGAGCAATACGAACTGCACCTCATTACCAATGACTGGTGTGAAGCCCATCATGTTGGTTCCCACAGTTACAGCCCATAGAGCCAACTGATCCCAAGGAAGTAGGTAGCCAGTGAAGGAAAGGAGAAGCGTAAGGGTCAGCAGGATTACACCAATAACCCAGTTGAACTCACGCGGTGCTTTATATGCGCCGTGGTAGAACACTCTTGCCATATGCAAGAAAACAGAAATGACCATTAAGTGGGCTGCCCAACGATGCATATTTCGAAGCATTAAGCCAAGCGTTGTCTCAGAAATAATGGTCTGGGTGTCGGTGTATGCCCTAGCGGCATCTGGCGTGTAGAAGAACATTAAGAAGATGCCGGTCACAGTCAACAAAATAAACAAGAAGAAACTAAGTCCACCTAAACAAAGTGTGTAACTGACCTTTACAGCGTGACGCTTAACCTTCACTGGATGAAGGTGGTAGAGAACGCTGTTCATAATTACGTAGCTGCGATTACGTGGGCTGTCTGTGTAGCCCTTCCTGAATACGGAGCCCGGCCTAAAAATTGATTCCCAAACCTGTGAACCCTGTACCGTATCGACAAGATCTCCGGCTCGTTCTGCGACTGTTTTTGTCGACTGCTGATTAGTGGTCATCTAACCTGAGATCCTACTTTGTAGAGAGATAGTTTGTAACTTTCGTCGCAAAGATTTCACACAAATCACCCCAGCCTCATGCCATATCCGTAGCCATAAGTTGTGGTGCGCTGATGAAGGTCTCCGCCACCTTTTGGCTCTTCGATTTTCCCAAGAATGATCACACCAGTTGGACAACGGTCCACACAAAGAGCACACCTTGTGCAAACATCGTCGTCAATCGTAAACACAAAGGCATCATTTGGGTCTTCGCCCGGCTTTACTACACCGAAGCTCTCCTCAACAACATCGACAGTCTGCATGTGAATGCACTTCCAAGGGCAAATGTCGACACAGCCTTCGCAAGCTATGCATTCAGACTGATCAATGTGAATAAACTGCTTAGGCTTGACGGCAGCAGCTAAGTAATCTTTGTCAACCTCAACTAAAAGATAGTCGTCCCGAAATTCTGGTAGTGGCGGATTAGCATCAGTAACTGCCATGCACTACCCCTGCTTCACCAGCGGACGCCCATACGTTGTCCTCTTCTCAAGCGCTTTCTTAGCCTTTGCCTCAGCATTTTCGCCACGCTTCTGCCAAAAGATCCACGCCGCAATTGTGCCTGCACCATAGATCACGTAAATACCTACAGCAATGGAGTCAGAGATAGCCCGATACGTAATATCGAATGGGAACCATCCACCCTGGCTCTGCGGACGAACAAACCCACCCCAACCAAAGAAGAAACGGTCACTTCGCCAACCGAGTTCGTTCTCTGCCAAAGTCAGCCATTGATGTGGCACAACTCCGAAGATTATAAAGACCAGGAAGAAAACATAGGTTGCCCCAAGCATCGCTTCGCCCCAACTGACAGGAGTGTCTTTTGGTCGACGGTTACTGTACCAACCAATAGCGGCGATCATGACAATGGAGAAGATTAGAGATGTTACAAAAGCAACCATAAATATTCGCAGTTAGACGGACTTTGAAATGCGATAGCACCCCATGGGAATTGCATAACAAACTGGACGCAACCCACACCGACTAATCTAGCCGACCTGAAGAATGAAATGGAAATTTTTCCACAAAGAAAAGTTCTGAATGACCATTACTCGTATACAGATTCAGGGTAAGAAACCGCTTGACAAATTAACGTGCTTTCCATCAATTTGGAGTGCTACTATCTAAGCTGGTCTAACAAAGCTGAATGGGCAAGTAGTGAGCGAGATACCAGAACACCTTCTAAAAAGAAGCAAAGCTGCAAAGTCGAAGGCCTCCGGCAACGAGGCTGGCCAGAGTTCAGCCGCTGAATCTCCAGCCTCTGAATCTACAGATGTAGCGGCAGCCTCTGCTGGCGCAGCTGAAGTCCCAACCTCACCGCCCGTGGCAGATCTCCCTTATCTCGATCCTGAACCAGAGCCTGAGAGACAAACACCAGAGTATATTGCTGCTTTTAACAAGCGAAAAAGGATTCCGTTCTGGGCGATGCCTGTTGTCTTGGCGACTCCTGTCTGGGCATACGGCCTAGCCGGCACCTTGCAGCAGCCCATGGTCGAAGACCCGCTAGTCGAAGAAGCCGCCGAAATATATACTGCGGCAGGCTGCTCGGCTTGTCATGGAGCCGCCGGTGGCGGTGGCATTGGCTACCAACTTTCTGACGGCGAAGTCTTAGAAACATTCCCAGAAGCCATCGATATGATCGTGCACGTTGCTCGTGGTTCAAGCGCTATCAACGGAGAAGTTTACGGCGCTGAACGAGCAGACGGAAATCAACGCATCTCGGGCCAGCGCGGCAACATGCCTGCTCAACTCGATGCACTAAGCCTAGAAGAGTTAGAGCTTGTTATTTATCACGAGCGAGTCAACCTAGGCGGCGAAGATGTTTCTGATGAACGTGGTGAAGAGTGGGCTGAACACGTTCGAGAAGGCATCGAATCTGGTGCTGAAACTGAGATCGATCTTGAGTTCTTACTGGCTTGCGCAAACCCGGATCAGACCCCAGGAGCAACTGGAGAACTGCAAGGCAGCGAAGAGACACGTTGCCCAGGACCCTTGCCTGTAGCTGAAGCCGAATAGTAGGCTGATTTAGAGGCTTAAAGTCCCAAAATTCCCTTACAGTTAATGACTAAATTGTCGATGCAATGGGAATGGATAATCGGGGCAGATTGATGGTCCTTGCTGTGGCTGTAATGGGCACAGGAGCACCGTTTGTAAAAATTGGATTAGAAGAGTTTGGTGTTGTAACACTTCTTGCGCTCCGGTTTGGCCTGGCTTGCCTTTTGTTAATTCCCAAAGGCGGTATCGATCTTAAGGCTATGCGTGAAACCTCGCTAGCCTCTATAGCCGGTGGAGGATCTATACTTCTTGCTTTCGTCGCCCTAGATGAATTGCCTTCTTCAATAGTGCCCGTCATGTTTGCTCTAATACCAGGAATGACTTTGACATGGGAAGTAGCGAGACGCCGATCAACCTTTACTCGCCGAAACATCACAGCTATGGCAGTTGCATTCTTTGGTGTTGTCGTACTAGCAGACCTTGCCGCCAGTTCCGTCACGGCTCCAGGACTTGGACTAACTGCATTAGCTGGATCAGTTCTCCTTTACGCAATTTATGGTGTTGCTTCTAAAGACACCCAAATTAAAAATCCGACATACACAGACCGTCACATGACTTTCTACCTTTCGTTCACGACTTTGTTGTTAACTTCACCGCTCGCTTTGTGGGAAATATTCAGTGGCAACGCTGTTGGTTCACCAGGTGTAGCCCACCTCGGAGTGGTTTTCTACCTTGTGGTCTTCACAACCGTTGGACAATTTGTTATCTATCAGAAGATCATCAAGGAGTACTCGACGGTTATCGCCAGCTTGTATCTATATATACAGATACCGTTCAGCGCCATAGCTTCAGCCCTGCTACTAGGCGAAGCGTTGAGCCCTAGCCTGATACTAGGAACGGCCCTGGTTCTCATAGGTGCAGCTGGAGTCGAGAAAGCTTCTGTCCCGAAGCCACAACCAGTTCCTGCATTCAGCAAGCGCCTCTAAAGAACTCAAGAGCGTTCTAAGTCACCGACATCTTCGACATTAAAGCAGTCAGTAATTTCGTATTCGTCCTCAGTTGCTGTCTCAGTTTTAGAAAATACGAATTTGTCCAAGACGAAGAACTTAGCAAGCCAAATTAAAAAATACCCAAAGAAGCTAGCTCCTTGAACAACAATTGTTGTTTCCGAGATTTGACCGGCCGCTGCCACCATCGCTGATGATACAAAGACTCCAAGAAGCGCTATCACCCAAAATGGCACTGCCTGTTTGCGCCAGTCTTGGCCTTGTGCGGGCCAAACCCAGATACGGGAAAGAACAAATGCAGGCACTGCTGTGATAATCGCAGCAGCTACGTTTGCCCAAACATCGCCGAAGTCAAAGACTTGTCGAAATATATAAAAAACAATCTGATGACATACGACATTGAAACCAGAGACAAAGCCAAATTTAAGAATCTCAGGGCGCTGAACTATCAAATTGCGAACGATTGCAAACACTATTCTGAAGTGCCTTCCTGGCTATAACGTGTACCGTTTCATGGCGAACTCTAGCACCACTACTTAACTGACACTAAAGTCGGCATTTTTGACGTAGAATAGAGGTGTGGGTGGAAATAAAGAAAATACTGGAAATATAAGGTTAATAGCCATACTCGGGACCGCTATTTTGCTTGCTGCAGCGTGTGGCTCGGGCTCAGACGAGGTGAGTGCTGAAAATTCTCGAGGACTGCTACCAGAAGAAGTAACTACCACTCAGACAGGTGACGAAGATTCGGACACCACTGAAGAATCCGATACATCTGATGCAGCTCAAACGTCTCTTCAAGAAGTTGATACCGAAGGCGCGGAATTAGTCCTTCAGGAACTCTTCTCTCTGACAGAACCTACAGCTCTAGCTACGCGAACTGGTGATGACTCAATTTGGTTTACCGAACGAGCAGGCACCGTCGTTCAAGTTGAACGATCGATCATAAATTCAGGTGAGGGTAGGTCTTCCTCTCAAACTGAATTTCTAAAACCCGTTACACGCAAGGCTCTAGATATTTCGTCACAAGTCTCAACAGAATTTGAAGATGGTCTGCTAGGCATCGAATTCTCTTCTGACGGCAACACATTGTTCCTTAGCTATAACACCCCAGACCAACGATCAGTCGTTTCAGCGTTTGACATGGTAGGTAACGTAGCGGACCCTAACTCTGAGACCATCATCTTGGATTTAGATCAACCGTTTAGAAACCACAATGGCGGTCAAATTGTTATCGGACCAGACGGCTTCCTCTATATAGGTCTCGGCGATGGTGGCGGGTCTGATGACCCTTCAGGACACGGCCAGAACACTCAAACACTGCTTGGGTCTATCTTACGAGTGGATCCAGAGACGCCAGATGTTATTCCAGCCAGCAACCCATTCGTTGCTGATGAGTCATTAGGTCAGCCGGAAATCTGGCTCTATGGCGTTAGAAACCCTTGGAGATTCTCATTCGATCCTGCCAACGGTGACCTTTGGATCGGCGATGTCGGACAGAACACACAAGAAGAAATTACCTTCATCCCGAGCAACGGAAACCCAGCTGGTCGTGGCGCAAACCTCGGCTGGGCTGATGTTGAGGGAACTAACGTAAGGGCTGATAGCGCTCCAGCCGGCCACGTTTCACCAATCTTTACCTACAACAACACGGCTAACAGTTGCTCGGTAGTGGGCGGTCATGTCTACCGAGGCGATCTGCTGGAGTGGCGAGTAGATGTTGGAGATGGACAACTCGAAGATCGAAGCCTTGTAGGAAGCTACGTGTTTGGAGATTTCTGCAACTCACAGCTTTCAATCCTTAGTCGTGACGGAGACTCAGTGGCAAGCGAGCAGCTAGATCTCGGAATCTCACTCTCGAACTTAATTTCAATCGGCCAAGTGGATGGAGAACTGTTCACACTTGAACAGGGTGGACGTGTCTCAGCACTAACCACATCTTCACCAAGTCGAGACATAGTAGTTCTGGAACCGAACCAGCCACTTCCTCGTGCATCTGTAAGTTCGGAAATCGAAGTATTACCTGGTGGACAAACAGATCCTGCTGAATCAGCCACCACCATCGGATAGCCTGGCTGCACTAGAGTCTTGCAAGTGAATAGTCCGATGCAAGACCAAAGTTCGGCCGATACAACTAAGCCGTTAGTAGCACTCGGCTTTGGAGTCGTCGGTGTCATCTCGATGTTCCTTGGATGGGTAGCTACAGGGCAACGAGTACGTAGCAGCTTCGATATCTTGGATGCAGCCGTTGGACTACCGTTCAACATCCCATTTATAGAATTACTAGAGACTGCCTGGCTGTTTCTGCCAGCACTAGCACTAGCCGGTCCAATGCTCGTTATTGCCAGCTATAAACGCACTGGATGGGCACTGACTTGCGCCTTCCACCTGATACTCGGCGTAGCCGCTGTGGCCACTGCAACCCAGCTATCACCACAAATCGGCAATATTGCTGCCTTAGTCACCGTGTTAGGCTACTTTTTGTATCTGGGCGTCAGCTCAAGACTTTTCCGAAGCCTCCGATAGGAAGGTCTGCGAAAAGTCAATAAATGATGGAAATAGACAATGACCGATCAATTCAACAGTGAGCCATTTGGCGAGCAACCGAATCCAAATCAACCGAACTTACAAGGGCAACAGCCTGCGCAGCAAGCGTCACAGGGTCAACCAGCGCAGCAGCCCCCACAAGGGCAACAGCCACAGTGGGCTGTCCAAAGCCAGCAGGCTCCTCAACAAGGTCAGGCCGCAGCAGCTCCCTCAAGCAGTGGTGGCTCTAACAATCTTGCTCGGTTCGGGTTAATCGGCGCCCTCGCTGTTCTATTCATCGGTGGCGCAGCCGCCCTAGGTTTTGGCCTACTCGGCGGATCAAGCGGCGGTTCTGATACCCCAGCAGCAGCTGCTGAGCAAGTTTTTCAAGCAGCAGCTGACCAAGATCCGGTCGGAGCACTCGGAGTGATTCTCCCAAGCGATATAGAAGCTTTCGTGGATCCAAACGTAGCCATCCTTCAAGAACTAGTTCGTCTAGAAATTCTTGATCCTTCGGTTGTGGAAGATAACGGTCCATCATTTGGCGAAGCTTTCCAGTTTGAAATTACCGAAGAGTTCGAGTTTGAAACAATGCCACTATTCGAAGGCTCTGATGAGGTTAATAGTGTCCTAGTAACCGCCGGCCAGCTAACTCTGACCTTCGACGAACAAGCGCTTGGAGATCTTGCAGGAGAATTCCTCGAAGAAGAGATCTCAGCCGAAGAGCTGAGCGACGAAGTCGAGACAGCCGTCCTCACATTCGAACCAAACCGTGTCATGGTAGAGACTTCAGATGGAGTCGAAGACCTTTCTAACGAAACCTTTGAGATCATTACAGCTAAGCAAGATGGACGCCACTACATTGCACCGTCTTATTGGATCGCAGAACTCATACGTCGAGGAACTGGGTCACCTAAGCCGCTACTGGAGAACCGATTGGTTCCAACAGGTGCAGATAGTCCAGAAGAAGCCCTCAATCAGCTTGCAAAATCACTGAGCGAATTTGACTTTGAAACAGCAATGAGCCTGATGGACCCAGAAGAGTTCGGCGCCGTATACCTTTACTGGGATCTACTAGACGAAGGTAATCGCGAACTCGAAGCTCAAGCTGCCTCACTACTATCTGACCAAGGAATCACCTGGGAACTTGACCTGACCTCTCGATCTGAAGCTCGAGGTGACAGAACCGTCGTAATTCCAAACGGGATCATGTTTAGCCTTAACTCTCCAGATTTCAATACTTCAATCGACCTAAACCCAAATGGCGGCAATTTTGAGGTCGCTGCTGAGGGTGTCATTGTTAATGGAGAAGTAGACATTGATACTGAAGCCCAAACCGCAGAAGGCAGCCTAAATGGCGACATCCAAGGAGAGTCAGTTGCTCTCGACTTCAATGGAGCATTTGATGCAGACACAACTGAGGCATCAGGTGAGATCACAGGCTCGGTTGCTGGAGAACCAGTCGATGTAACATTTGAGTTCGATGGCGAGTGCGTGAGTATCAGGGGAACTGTAGGACAAGAGCCAATCAGCGAACAAGACTGCACTCTTGACAACACACTCTCCGAAGATCAACCGGACCTAGGAGCGATCTTTGCTGATCTACAAACCCCAGGTTTCAATGCAGTCGAGCGGGACGGCAAATGGTTTATCTCTGGTTACCCAACCATCGGATACTTCTACGTAGACCTTCTTGCCGCTATCTCGACAGAGGAAGCAGAAGAACTCAGAGAGTTCTTCGAAGATAGCGCTAATGAAGCCTTCGATGACATCCAGAATGATTTCGCATTCGGTGGTG
>CALJAE010000160.1 GCA_938028175.1 uncultured Acidimicrobiales bacterium | reverse complement strand
AGCTAGCAGGTGAGAGACGTGACATTAAGCTTGATTATGTTTCGACTTGGAAAGACGACTTGGTTGGAGAGCTGATTGAGAATCGAACTAATGACATTCGTAGATCTGTAACCACAGTTGGTCCACACCGAGATGACCTTGTGATAACTATGGACGGGTTTGATACCCGTAACGAGGCTTCACAGGGGGAGCAACGTTCGCTAGCGCTAAGTCTTCGACTAGCAGGCCACAAAATGCTAACCGAGGCTTTGGGCGAGGCGCCTCTACTGCTTCTAGACGATGTCCTGAGCGAACTTGATATGAACCGCTCAATTGCACTTCTCAACAGCCTGGGGGAAACTCAGACAATTATCACGAGCGCAATAGAGCTGCCAGAAGTCGTTACACCTGACGCAGAGTTTAGAGACTTCGCTTCGGACGATGGGTTCTACGGATGAATGATCCACAGCCGATTCAAAAGAGCTTGGAAAGATTCTTTTCAAATTTGGGTTCGCCACCAATACATGTTGTGTCGAGCTTGTCAGACAAGTGGGAAGACCTTGTTGGTCCAGCGCTTGCAAAGGTAACTGAGCCAGTATCTGTACGTGATGGTGTTTTAACTATTAGTTGTTCTGATTCAGCTTATGTCGCGCAGGTTCAGTGGATGGAAACACAACTGATTGAGGCTTACGAGGCAGAATTTGCTCCAAACAAGATTGAATCAATTAAGACAAGGCTGACTTCTATTTAGGGTACCTGAGAAGCCCAAAATCAATTGGTCAGACCCTTCAAATTGGCGCCTAAAAGGCCCTTTTTTCTGGTACACTTGAATGAGCCCAAAACGCTCAAAAACACCGCTATTTATGCAGGTTTTTAGCAGACAAACTCAGCTAAAAATTTGACTCAGAATTAGCTACAAAAATAGATCGAGAAAATGTCACCAACCCCAGACAATCCAGCCACTCAAGAATCCACCGAGTCAACATATTCCGCCTCAGATATTCAAGTACTCGAAGGTCTAGAAGCTGTCCGCAAACGCCCCGGAATGTACATCGGGTCAACAGGGCCAACTGGTCTTCATCACCTGGTATGGGAAGTTGTTGACAACTCTGTAGACGAGGCAATGGCCGGACACTGTAGTCGCATAGTTGTAACGGTACGAGATGACGGCGGAATCACAGTTACCGATGACGGTCGTGGAATCCCCGTTGGTAAACACCCTAAGTACGACGACCTAACAGCAGCAGAAGTTGTGCTAACTGTCCTGCACGCTGGTGGTAAATTCGGTGACAGCGGTTACAAAGTTTCTGGTGGTCTCCACGGTGTAGGTATCTCCGTGGTTAACGCTCTAGCTACACGAGTAGAAGTAGAGATTGACCGTGACGGCTCAACACATTGGATGTCATTTGAGAACGGTGGAACACCGAAAGACAAACTTGCGGTTATTGGTGAGTCACCAAAAGACGATGATGGCAAACCGGTTACTGGTACAAGCGTTACTTTCTGGCCAGACCCATCGATCTTTAAAGAAGGCATTTCGTTTGTCACCAAGACGCTAACGGATCGCTTCCAGATGATGGCGTTCCTAAACGCAGGTCTGGAATTCTATGTCTTAGATGAAAGAGACGAAGACTTCGAGCCCGTAACACTTCGTTACGACGGCGGAATCAAAGACTTTGTAGCGCACCTAAACAAATCTAAAGAAGCACTATTCAGTGAGGTTGGCTGGTTTGAAGAAGAAGGCGAAGACGAAACCGTAGAAATCGCTTTCAGCTGGAACACCGGCTACCAAACCGACGGCATTCACTCATTTGCTAACGGTATTAACACCATCGAAGGTGGTATGCACGAGCAAGGGTTCCGCACCGCTCTTACTAGAACAGTTAACGCTTATGCTCGTGACAAAGGCATCCTCAAAGAAAAAGAAGACAACCTACAAGGCGAAGACATTCGCGAAGGTCTGACAGCAATCATCTCGGTGCGGGTCGTTGAACCACAGTTCGAAGGACAGACCAAGTCAAAGCTTGGAAACGTTTCTGTTCGTTCGTTGGTTGAGAAAGCAACAAACGAAAAGCTACGCGAATGGTTCGAGGAAAACCCTAACGAAGCAAAGCTCATCTTAAACAAATCAGTCCAGGCTGCGAAGGCCCGTATCGCTGCGACAAACGCTCGAGCAACGATTCGTCGTAAGTCAGCCCTCGACGGAGCAGGTCTTCCTGGTAAGCTCGCAGATTGTCAGAGTAATGACCCTGGAGAGTCAGAGATCTACATCGTGGAGGGTAACTCGGCGGGTGGTTCCGCTAAAGAAGCCCGTGACCCACGGACCATGGCGATCCTGCCAATTCGAGGAAAGATCCTAAACGTAGAGCGTGCACGAATTGACCGCATGTTCAAGAACACCGAGGTTATCTCGCTAATTCAGGCGATTGGAGCCGGAATTGGCGAAGAAGAATTTGACCTCGAGAAGGCTCGATATCACAAGATCATTCTTCTCGCAGACGCTGACGTTGACGGTAGTCACATTCGAACACTGCTCCTAACATTCTTCTACCGCCAGATGCGGCCACTGGTAGAAGCCGGCTACGTATATATAGCCCAGCCGCCGTTGTTCTCGACCGAGGTCGGAAGAACCAAGGTTTACCTAAAAGACGAGATTGCTCGTGACGAGTATTTGAAGACAAAACCAAATGCAGAGTTCCAACGACTAAAGGGCCTAGGCGAGATGGACGCAGTCGAGCTTTGGGACACCACTATGGACCCAGAGCAAAGAACACTGCTACAAGTTACTGCCGACCAGGCAGCCAAAGCAGACGAAGTGTTCTCTGTCCTTATGGGCGACGACGTTGAGAGCCGCAAGAACTTTATTCAGACCAACGCAGACGACGTGCGATTCCTAGATATATAGAACGAGATAAACAATGACTGACGTACCAACAACAGAAGAGTTCGACGAGGCCGTAGAGCCAATAGAAATTCAAACCGAGATGGAGCAGTCCTTCTTGGAGTATGCGATGTCGGTAATCGTTTCGCGTGCGCTTCCAGATGCACGAGACGGACTTAAGCCAGTACACCGCCGTATCCTCTGGTCAATGTTCGACGCAGGACACCGACCAGACCGTGGACACGTAAAGTGCGCAACCGTTGTCGGTGACGTAATCGGTAAATACCACCCGCACGGTGATCAAGCAATCTATGACTCGTTAGTACGTATGGGACAAGACTTCTCACTACGTCACCGTCTAATTGACCCACACGGCAACTTCGGTTCGCCAGACGATCCACCGGCTGCTTACAGGTACACAGAGTGTCGCCTCGAAAAAATAGCAATGGAGCTATTGGCAGATATCGACGAAGACACAGTTGACTTCGCAGACAACTTCGACGGCAAGCACTCGGAGCCAACCGTCTTACCAAGTCGTTTCCCTAACCTTTTAGTAAACGGAAGCCAGGGTATTGCCGTTGGTATGGCAACCAACATTCCGCCACACAACCTTGGCGAAGTAATCGATGCAACGTTGCACCTAATCGATAACCCAGATGCTCAACCAGTTGACCTAATGGAATTCGTGAAAGCGCCAGACTTCCCAACAAAGGGAGAGATCCTAGGTCGTGCTGGCTCACGGGCTGCATATCAGACAGGTAGAGGATCAGTAAAAATCCGTGCTGTTGCAGAGATCGTTCCAGGCAAACGTACAGATCAGATTGTCGTGACCGAAGTTCCATACCAGACTTCAGTCGAACAAATCGAACGCAAGACAGCTGAGCTTATCGAAAGAGGAGCTATTGAAGGTGTTCGAGAAATTCGAAATGAGTCAGCTAAAGGCAAGACTCGAATGGTCTTCGAGCTGCGCAAAGACGCTAACGCCACAGTTGTTCTAAACAACCTTTACAAGCACACACCAATGCAAACATCATTCGGCGTCAACTTAGTTGCTCTAGTAGACGGCGTTCCAAGAACATTGAATCTGCGTGAGGCGCTACAGGCCTATGTAGCTCACCAAGTAGAAGTCGTTACCCGGCGAACTAAGTTCCGTTTAGCTAAGGCAGAAGCTCGTGCCCATATCGTCGAGGGGCTACTAAAAGCCCTTGACTTGATCGATGAAATCGTAGAAGCAATCAAGCAGAGTGCAGATCGCTCTGAAGCTAAAGCAAAATTGATGGGCGATTCATTTGAATTCTCAGAGCGCCAAGCAGACCACATCCTTGATATGCAGCTTCATAGGTTGACTCGACTCGGTCGAACCAACCTGGAGAACGAGCTAGCAGAGCTAATGAAGCTTATTAAAGAACTCAAGGCCATTCTCGACGATGACCAACGCCTGAGAGATGTGATCAAGGAAGAGATGACTGCGATCAGAGATAAGTACGCCACAGACCGCCAGTCAGTACTTGTAGACGATCCAGGTGAGATTGACATCGAAGACTTAATCGACGACGAAGAAGTAGTAGTGACATTAACCTCTTCTGGTTACATCAAATCTGTCTCAGCCGCTGAGTTCAAAACGCAGGGCCGTGGTGGTCGAGGCGTTGCAGCTGCAAAGACTAAAGATGAAGAAGACATTGTAGATCACTTGGTACACACAACTGCCCACGCGTATCTGCTCTTCTTCTCGACTAAAGGAAAGGTGTACCGCAAGAAGGCACACTCCATTCCGATTACATCTAGAACAGCTCGTGGAACAGCGTTAGTTAACTTGCTTCCGTTAGAGAATGACGAAACGATCCAAGCGATCATTGATACTCGTGACTATGAGACCAATAGATTCTTGTTCTTCGCAACCCGTCAAGGCCGAGTCAAGAAGACTCAGTTCACTGCTTACGATACAAATCTCAAATCAGGTCTAATTGCCATCAAGCTTAATGATGGCGATGAGTTAGTTTCAGTCGTTCCAACTAATGGTGAAGACCACATCTTTATGACTTCGGAGCAGGGTCAAGCGATTCGCTTCTCAGAGGAACATGTCAGGCCAATGGGTCGAACTGCTGCAGGTGTTAAGGGCATGAAGTTCAGAGAAGGCGACCAGCTGGTTAGCTGTAACGTTCTTCGTTCTGATGCCGAGTTCTTGGTTATAACCTCTGAAGGGTTCGGAAAGAGGACAGACCCTGAGTTGTTCTCTCCAAAGAACCGTGGTGGTCTCGGTGTCCGCTGCGCAAAGGTAAATCCAGCTAAGGGCAAAGTTGTCTGCGCTAAGTTCGTAGCACCAAAAGATGAGTTACTTCTAGTTTCAACTAACGGGATCATGATTCGTACTCGTGCTGAAGATATTTCTCAGCAGGGTAGAGATGCCAGTGGTGTTCGAGTAATGAACTTAGATGAACAAGATAGCGTGGCAGCTGCGGCTAGGCTTCTCCATACTGAAACCGAGGAAGAAGAATGAGTCGTAAGTCACGCAAAAGAGACAATAATAAATCTTCTACGGACAGCAAGCCAGATTCAACTGCAGATGTTGCAGCAGATTCTCAAGGAGAATCAACAGCAGAGTTCTTTATGACTGGAACCGACGAAAAGTCGACTAGCTCAAAGAAAGAGTCTGCTGACGCTAAGGGTGATTCAAAGGCTGTAGAAGAGCCTGCTAAAAGTGAAACAGATTCAGTCAGTGACGTCGATGATGCACCGGAAGAGATGGACAAAACAGATGAAGCTGAAACAGATTTAGCCAGCGACGTCGACGATGCGCCGGATGAAGCAGACGAAGACGAAATAAATGAAGTCGAGAAAGACGAAGAAGAGACACCGTCTAAGAAAAGCTCGTCCAATTTCACTAGCTCTACCAGAATAGAACCAGAACCGGCTCCTAAGAGCATTGCTATGGTGGACACTTCTAGCAAAGCTGTCAGTGACAAAACAGACATCGCCGATAGTGGGCCAGTGAGAGACTCTAGAGGCTCCATCTTCGATAGATGGTTTGCCGCAGACAGTGGAAAACGACTACGAGCACGCAAGGTCAGACGTGTTATACGACACATCGACCCTTGGTCAGTGCTAACTTTCTCGGTGATTTTTCATTTGGTAGTTGTCGGCTCTCTATTTATAGCGACCCTGTTGGTAGTGGTCTTATCAGTTCAATTGAACTTGCTTGAGCAGGTCGAGACCCAGATTCAGCAGCTGTTTAACTTAGAAGTCTTTGAGATCAGATTGCGGCCTCTAGCGACTGCGTTGGCTCAGTTCTCCTTTATTCTGGTGATCCTGGGGACTTTACTGCACGTGCTATTTGCCGTTATATTCAACCTAATCTCGGATCTTGTCGGTGGAATCAGAGTGACGGTTGTTGAAGAGGAAATTTCTACCTCATCCAAGTAACCGCAGAGGTAGTTAAATCTCCATTCAACCACTAGATTCAATGGGCAGCCG
>CALJAE010000159.1 GCA_938028175.1 uncultured Acidimicrobiales bacterium | reverse complement strand
CCACGAAATCGATACCTCAGTCATGGACCAAGTTGCTTACCAATCATGCAAAACGCCAACAGCGGCTGCAAACTTTTTGGTTGACCGGGCCAGAAAACAGCAACAGCTAGTAGCCGACTACAACACACGGCTACATTCCCTATCCCATAGGGCTTTAGAAAAGTCCAAAACTGACCTTCATAACCTTTCACACCGAATTAGGAGAGAAGCGACAAGCGCCATCGATAAAACTCAAGTACTCCTAAGCCACAACCGCCAGCGGATTCATGTTGCCGCTACAACAATTATCGATCGACACTCTAAATCGTTGACGGCAAGTCACTCAAGACTCCAACGACGTCCAAATGAAATTGTTGAGAAATTAGAACTCGAACTTAAATCACTAAAGACTCAGATTTCAGCGCTCGACCCGGCTCGTACCATTGAGCGCGGCTGGACAATAACCAGAAATAGCAAAGGCAAAATTATCCGCAACCTTGACGAAGTCAATGCTGGTGACGAAATAAGCACCGTGGTTCAGGGTGGGACTATCAACAGCGTGGTTTCAGACAAGACAAAGGATGTATCATAGAAACTATGAGCAACGATCAAGCCACTGAAGATCTAACTTATGACTCCGCTATTACCGAGCTAGCTGAGATCCTAGATGAGCTAGAGGGCTCTGAAATCGACGTCGATGTGCTGGCTCAGAAGGTCGAAAGAGGAAACCAACTTCTAGCCTTTTGCTCCGAAAGACTAGAAAAGGTCGGAAAAGAAGTTAGCGAACTCATCGAAGAACAAGAACCTTCCGAGTAATACCAAACCAACGCCATTGTTCATTCGATGTCCAGAGGGTTTCAAATCTGTGCTAAGCGTTCTAGGTATTTATACTCAGTGATCCTTGTAGGCTGTAAGATCAGATAGCAACAAATAAGGTCACTCAAGTGTTGCTTAAGAAACCGCCCATTAAATGAACGAAGAACCTACAGCACGAGAAATAGCGGTCCCAAACCCGGTAGCTGTCAGTTTGGACCCTCAAGTTCTGGCACAGCAAATTACTGCGGAACACAAAGCTGTCCAGCGAAGTCATATTGAACTGCTCGAACAGACAACTGAGCAACAAATGCTGGTTGACTCTTCGACTGCCTCAACAAGTGTTGCCAAAGCGAACCTAAGAAGGCGCTATCTCTCAGATACAAACCGTGTGGGCGCTGGGATCGTAACTATTCGATGGCTCACCGTTTTAGTAGGACTTGTGTTCGCTGCTATGAGAGTCAACGAAGGCAATCTTGGGCTTGTCGCCACAGTTGCCATAACAGTCTTTATCACCGCTTACAGATCCATCAATCCGATAAACCTAGGTACACGATTTGCACTCGCCGAAACCGATTCGGACGCCAACCAGACTGCCTCACAATTTTTCTCGATCGCTGATGTCATTATCCTGTCGGCCGCAATTGGCATCACCGATGGATTCAGTAACCCCTTTGTTGGATCTGTGTTTGCAGCAATTGCCGTTGTTGCCTTTGGTTGGGGCTTTATCAAAGGTGCCCTAGCAATAGTGCTCGGAATAACGACTACAACCTTCGTCTTATACTTGAGCGAGCCACTGGACCTTATCGAGTACGCCCAACAAATAGGAATCGTGGGTGGTTTCTTCTTAGCTATATCAATAATGCCTGCGGTAGCTCTCAAGAGAATTCTCGAAGTTGAAGGCCAAGGTGCCCAAGTAGCAGAGCAACGAGATCGCCTGGCAGAGACAAATAACCTCTTAGAAGTCCTGAATGACTTGGCTAGAACCCTTCCATCTTCACTCGACTTAGCAGACGCTGTCGAAGCGACTAAGCAACAACTAGTCGAAACATTCGCAGCTGATCGACTTGCTGTCTTGGTTTACGAAGAAGGAACTTGGTCCCCTATCGTCCAAGAGGGCTTTCAGATACCACCCAAAGTCACTCACGACAGTTTGCCCGATGTTCTGCGCGACGCAGCGCTCCACGTCGGTGTAACTATCAATAATGATCTCGGCGTTTACTCTAAGAGATTCGGTAGTGGCATGTATACCCGTCTGATTGCAAACAACACCGAGACAGGTTTCGTCGCAATCGAACACAACAAACCCAACTTCTTTACTGAGGCGGATGGGGAACTTCTAAACGGAATGTCCGATGTGCTGGCCCTCACTCTTGCTAACGCAAGAAGTTTCAATAAGCTCAGAACGCTCGCTGCTGACGAAGAACGTACGAGAATTGCCCGTGACCTTCATGATCGTCTCGGCCAATACCTAACTTACATTTCTTTAGAGATTGAACGAATCAAAGACGACCCTAAGAAACGAAACGAAGCGCTGTCCAACCTACATACCGAAGTTCAACGAGCGATCTCAGAATTTAGAGAGACCCTTCTAGAACTACGAGTAGCAGTCTCCAAAGAAAGACCGCTTAGGCTAGTGCTAAGAGAAGTAGCTGAGAGATTCCAAAAACGCTCAAAGATCAAGGTTCGACTGGCAGTGGAATCTAATGACCGACGCCTACCTGCCCCTATTGAGAACGAGCTACTACGAATTACGCAGGAAGCCCTCACCAATATAGAGAAACACGCTGATGCGTCCGAAGTTCATATCCGTTGGTCTATTTCGGATAACACTGGAGTCCTCCTAGTCAGCGACAATGGTAGAGGTTTTGACCCTGGAAAGGGTATTCGAGGATCCGCTTACGGCTTGGTTGGCATGCGAGAAAGAGCGGCCGCTATTGGAGCCAAAATAGAAATTACCTCTGAACCTGGCCATGGCACCAACATTGTTGTGCAATCCAGGCTCACAAGCGGCTAAAGTAAAGACACCTTTAAACCGTTAACTCGGACAACCCTCAGATAGGTGAATTTGATGAAAATACTTCTTGCAGACGACCATGCTCTCCTCAGAGAAGGCTTGAGGAAATCTTTCGAAGCAGCTGGCGACGAGGTTGTAGGCGAGGCCGCAAACGGTGAAGAGGCTGTCGACATGGCACGGTCTCTGCAACCACAGGTAGTTCTGATGGACCTGTCGATGCCTGTCATGGATGGGATCGAAGCTACTAAAGCAATTCGGGAACAATTTCCAAATGTAAGAGTCGCAGTACTCACAATGCACGACGATATCGACAAGACTCGTGATGCAATTGCAGCAGGAGCAACTGCCTATATGTCAAAGGGAACCTCTTTCTCTGATGTTCGTGCCACTCTTGAAAGAGTTGCTGGAGGCGAAACTGTTCTATCTCCTGCCCTAGCTGGCGCAATGCTAAAGACAGTCCAAACCCAAAGCACCAATGAAGATGTTCTTTCTTCTCGTCAAATTGAAATCCTGCAAGCTATTGCTGACGGCATGAGCACAAAGCAAGCAGCACGTCATCTCGGGATTACCACTAAGACCGTTCATAACCATCTCAATGCGATCTACCGCAAACTAGATGCACAGTCCCTGACTCACGCAGTACTTAGTGCAGTACGCCTGGGCATTATCGATCTTAATTCTGAAGGATCAGACGAAGAAGAAGAGTAACTAGATCGATCCATCTAGGAATAGATCTGCAAACTTTTTACGGATCTGTGTCCGCTGGACAACCCCAAGCGCAGATTTTGGCAAGTCAGCAACGAACATATATTTCTGTGGCAACTTCCGCTTATCGATGCTATTTTCTAGTGTCTCGGCGACCATCTCTTCAGTCACCTCAGGGTCTGAGACAACAAACACAGCTATAGCAGCACCTTGCGTGGGGTGAGGCAACCCGATCGCTATAACATCGCGCACCCCAGCAATAGACTCAACCACCACCTCTATCTCACGTGGATAAACCGTCGCCCCTTGCACACTCATCATGTCATTAACACGCCCAGCCAAAGTAAGTCTTCCGTCAGGCTCAACAAATCCTACGTCACCGGTATGGAAGTATCCATCGCTGGTAAACGCTGCGTCCGATGCTTCTGGGTTAGACCAGTAACCGGCAAACAAAGAAGGCCCCTTTATTTGGACTTCACCAATCTCACCAGCAGGTTGAGCGTTACCGTCTGGAGAAATAATTCTCATAGAAACATTAGGAAGGGCGAAGCCAACAGATCCCCCGATTCTCTCTGACTCAGGAGGGTTCGATGCAATCACACCAGTCTCCGTGGCCAAGTAACACTCCGTTAAGCCAAGGTCAGCTTTATCAAGATAGTCAGCAAAGGTTGAGACAGACAAGTACGCGTTGCCTGACACTAAAAGTCTCAACTTAGCGAATGTTTGAGAATTGAACCCTTCAGAGGAAACAAGTTCTGATAGATGTTCTGGAGTCTCCATAAAGACAGAACTTCCTGGTAGATATGTTTCGGCAATATCGACAGAGAATTCAGGAGCAAAAATAATCTCAGAACTATTAAGAAGCGATGTGTGTATACCAACAAACAAGCCGAACGCACTCGATATGCTCAGCGTATGAAGCATGACATCGCCCGGTCGCCAACGCCAAATAGCGTGTAGAGCCCTTGTATTAGCAATCAAGTTTTCATGTGTGATGATTGCTCCCTTAGCCCGATTAGTTGTACCAGCGGTATAGATGATCACAGCCGGATCATTGGCAGACCTAGCGCAAACCGGGGCAAGTGGATGAGCTTCGTTAGCTGCATCAGCAAGCGAACCAGTCGAAGTAGGGCTTAGAGTTTGAACCAGATCTACACCTACGATGTCGGCAACTGGCTTGAGGCGATCTATATCTGTTTCATTGCAAACGAACAGCTTCGGTTCACAGTCACCTAAGTAATACCCAGTATCTTCTACGCCGAGTTCACTAGAAAGTGGAACGAAAACAAAGCCACCTCGCAAGCAGCCTAGATACAACGCAACAGCGTCGGGGGATTTGGCAACTTGGGATGCTACTCGGTCGCCGGGTTCTAAGCCCAATTGGGACAACACTGTAGCGATCGCTGCGCTTCTGCGGTCTAGTTGACCAAAAGTGTAAGTGAGCCCGCCAGGAACGGTCAAGAAGGGTTCAGTCTTTGCGGCGGAGTTACCATTGAACAATAACTCATAAACATTGCGGCTCATGCGTAACTATGAATCTACCTTGCGCTGGCCTAATCATCATCAAAAGTGCCTAAACACAAGGGTGTGATTAAGAGGCTCTACTCTTTCGGAGTATCGGATCGGCTAGAGCCAACGCCTTATCAGCTGCTGAGAAAACAAAGCCAGCAGCTCCTGGGGTTTCGGAGTCGACAAGATTCCCCATGACCCCGAGAGTAATCTTTGCCACTGCGTCAGAACCGACTGCGATTCTCAAACCTGTACGAAGCAGCCACGGGTGTCCAATTAGGAAGCTAAAACGACGACCTGTTCGTAAGAATTGGTCAAACATTTCACCGACTTTGCGATCGTAAAGTTCTGGGGCTGTGCCAGGGTTCTCGATAAAGAGCTCTGAAGCTAAAGACCCCGACTCGAGTCCATAGTCGATACCTTCACCGTTCATCGGATTGATCAGACCAGCAGCGTCTCCAACAGCTACCCAACCTTTTCCATATCGCTTTTGAGTGCTCATTGGTAGGCGCCAAGCTCGTGGACGATCGAGGTTGGGGCCAAGGTTCCAGGTATCTGCTGTCAGACTTCGGTAGTCGGCTAGCAAGTTATTGAGGTTCAGCTTCTTAAAGTTTTTCATAGTCGACAAAGCGCCTACGCCAATATTGACTGTTCCATCGCCGGCTGGAAAAATCCATCCATACCCAGGCACTGCCGTACCAGCAGAGTCTTTCAGCGTAAGACAGGCCTCGAGATGACTGTCGCTGTGACGTGGTGACTCTGCATAAGAACGTATTGCTAAACCAAACGGTTCATCAGGATCCCTGACAGCTCCAAGCATCTTGGCGACCTGACCTTGCGCTCCAGTTGCAACTACGACCATGTCTCCAAGCAGCTTGGTTCCCTGAGCTAGCCCTGCACCGTTAGATGTTTGCACCTCTACCCCGATGACTTGCTCATCGTCTGAGTCTGAAAATATTGGCGTTACTTCTGTTTCCCAATGGATAGTGACCCCAGCCTCATTAGCTGCATCGATTAAGTGTTTATCCAGTGACCGCCTTGGCCAGACCGCACCGTGGTTTGCGAATCTCGAAGTATGGGGCCAATCAAGCTCTCTATGGGTTGATCCTGCAATCATTCGAAGACCAACAATGTGATGTGCATCCGAATAGTCAATGTTGAGCTTCTCTAGAGCTGTGATAGCACGCGGAGTAAGGCCATCGCCACAAACTTTGTCTCGTCCGTACTTTGCTTTGTCGAACAGCGTGACTTTGGCTCCCCCGCGGGCTGCCACTATGCCGGCGGCTGCTCCAGCTGGTCCCGCTCCAATAATGATTAACTCTGTGACAGGTTTCATCTATAACTCAACCTGAGCTGCGAAGAAGACAGAAACATCAAGACTCGACTGCGCCGCATCTGTGTCATCAGTTTCCTCAGTGTCAGAACTAATAGCTGAGCCAGCCTGCAACTCGCTCTCTACTGTTGCAAAGAAGTCCTGTAGGTCCTCCTCTAATGGTTCTATATCTGGCTCACTTGGTCCAGTCACGCTCAAGGTGTATTCAGATCCTGCTGACGACACTGCAAACGAAGTGCTATTTATTGTTATGTTCTCCAAAGTGGCCCAGTCCGCAGCGATGCGGTCCATTTGGTCCGTCACTTGGACTAAAGGATCAATTCCCTGATCGGAAGAGACAGAAACCCTCTCGCTCCAGTTAATACGCACCGAGAAAGTAGTACCGAATTCAGTCTGGAGCAACTGACTCAGAGCCTCGACCGAAGGAGGCTCTCCGATACCCGAAGCATCCACTCTCAAATTCTCGCTATCTAAGAAGAACCCGTTTAGTGATGCGTCGGGCATTTGATCAAGCCAATCACTCACAACAGATTCAACTTCTAGTTCGTAGTCCTCGTCGGCATCAATAGTGGTTGTCGTTGTAGTCGGAAGACTTACCTGATCCCACTCAACTAATGGTGTTCTACCTGGGAAGTTAGACTGCAAAACTTCCACCAGACTTGCCTGATCAGGAGAAACTCCAGTTCCTCGAAGACGAACAAGAATTCTCTCTGCATTGACTTCTACATCATCAATAGAGTCTGTCTCAGCCAACCAACTCTCAACTAGTTCAGTCGCCAAGGCTTCATCTCTACTATCGGCTGCTGAAATTCTTGAAGCCTGCACCAACGGCCAGCCGACCACGCTTACAAGCGCTACCATCGCCAAAATCGAAAGAATCACCCTTGCCCGATTGGCTTCAAGTCGTTGTGGAGGAACAAAACCTGTAACAACAAAGACAAGAACCCCGACAAGAACAATCGCAACTAAGTTGGTTGAATAAAGTAGAAGCGAACCCCAGGCTCGCTCGAAATCCCCTGCTTGCAAAGTGATTCCCAACGTCGCCACCGGTGGTACTAAAGCCACCGCCACCGCAACTCCCGGCAGCGAAGCAGATGCGTCTTCCCTTACCGTTGCATACGCACCAGCAGCTCCAGCTGCTAGAGCAACGATAAGATCTCGACCATCGGGACGTGTTCTGGACAGAATCTCCGTTGTGAAGCCGACCTGTTCAGGCAAAATGGCAGCCAAAACATATGCGATGAGTACGCTACCCAAGGTGGCGATAATTACTCGAACAATACTCGACCCAGCTTTACCAAGAAGGCCAAGGGCAAGGCAACCGGCAGATGCAAGTACTGGCTGCATCAACGGGGCTAACAACATCGCCCCAATTACGATTGCGGGTGAGTCAAGCTGAAGGCCCATAACAGCAATAACTACCGACAGGCTAAGCATCACGCCGAATCTAAGCTCCCAACGTTGCGGCTTCTGAATTGCCAGATCTCGCATGATTCGTTGTCGTTGTTCTGGCTCTAGTTTGCGATGCCACCATGGCGAATCGTCTAGCTGGGCTGGTGTGGGGGTTACGATATCGGACATACGAATAACTCCCCTAGGAAGCGCTTAGACCTATTGCTTGTCTAACACGGTTGAGAGTCTGTCTGGCTATCGGGCGAACTCTCGCAGCTCCGACAGCAAGTATCTCTTCTAGCTCATCTGTGTGATTCATATAATAGTCGTACTTTTCAGCCGCTTCGCCGAGAGTCTCGGTCATTAAGTTCAGCAACTCAGACTTTGCATCGCCCCAACCAATATCGCCAGCTTCCAAACTCTTTTTCAAAGACTCTGACTGATCTTTCGAAGCTAATGCAGAGTAGATCTCAAAGACTGGAGCACCCTCTGTGGTCTTAGGATCGTGTCTCTCGGACGAATCAGTGACAATTGAGTAAATCGCTTTCTTCCACTGCGCCTTCGATGCGAACAACGGAACTATGTTGTCATAGCTCTTGCTCATCTTTTGGCCATCTGTCCCGGGGATCGATTCGGTCGCAGCTTCTAGCTCGTAGTTTGGCAGAACCAAGGTTCCTTCGCCAAAGAGACTGTTGATTCTCTCGGCGATATCACGAGTGATCTCAATATGTTGGATCTGATCTCGACCTACTGGCACTAGATCTGCGTCATAAAGTAAAATATCTGCGGCCATCAAAATTGGATATGTATAGAGCCCCATCTTAATTTCGGCGTCTTCGTCTTGTGAATCAGCGACGTTCTTATCTACAGCAGCCTTGTAGGCGTGGGACTTGTTCATCCAACCTTTAGGAGTGATCGCTGTAAGAATCGTTGTTAGCTCAAAGTCTTCGGCAATATCTGACTGGCGATAGAAGTGAGACTGTTCGGGGTCTAGACCTGAACACAACCAACTAGCAGCAACTGAGTACGTGTATTGCCGGAAGAGGTCAGGATCTTGTAACTGATTCAGGGCGTGGTAGTCAGCTATAAAGAAGAAAGACTCATCAGCCTGAGCTGCTCGATTAAGCGCTGGTCTAATCGCACCAACATAGTTCCCGAGGTGAATAGTACCTGTAGGTTTGATTCCTGTTAAGACCCTTGTCACATCAGCGAGTATAGCCTGTGTGATCGGCTTGATAGAGTTCAAGCCACGGGGACTTAGGTGCTGTTAGCTCGCAAACCGACTCTGGTATACCCACTTGTTGTTTATGCGAATGTTGATTTCGTAAGTTGTGTCAGAATTCAAACCAGAAATTGATCCACCCAATGAGTCTTCACACGAACCTTCAGCTAACAACGTTCGAGGTATTCCAGGACCATCTGCATAGATAGACGCAACATCTTCATCAGCACAACCAGTGAAGCTTGCAGTGAAAGACACCTGGTCGGTGGTTCCAGTGAGAGATGAAGCAGCCACTTGTTGTCCATCGGGACCTGTGCTCGTTCCACGAACAACATTTGTTACTGGTACTGGACCAACAGTTGTTGTCGGTGCGAGCGTTGTGGTTGTCCTACGAGCGGTAGTCGTTGTAATTTCACGCTCAGTTGTAGTTGTTCTGCGCTCAGTCGTCGGAGTAGTTCCAACTGTAGACACTGTAAATATTGGGATGATAGGCGAAGTCGTTGTATCTACCATTGTGAAGATCGGTCTACGACTGGTTGTTGTATCCTCGTCGTCTTCGTCAACGGTTGTTGTGGTTTCCTCATCATCTGATTCTTCATCATCTGATTCTTCATCATCAGTGGTGGACTGATCCTCTTCTGAAGAAACTGATTCTTCACGATTCGAATCTAGGTCGATAGTAGTGAGCAACTCAACTTCTGAAGCTGCCTGGCTTTGTTCTTCTGCCACAGGAGCAGAAATAACTTCGTCCGATTCTTCGGCTATATCTGGAGATCCCTCAAAGACGATAAAACGACCTTCTTCGATCTGGGAGATACTAAAGATTGTTACTGCAAGCAAAGCCGCTGCTACGCCAATCAAAACCGATGGACGCTGGAATAGCGGAACATATCTTCGCTCAACCACTTCAGTGCCAGCAC
>CALJAE010000158.1 GCA_938028175.1 uncultured Acidimicrobiales bacterium | reverse complement strand
GGCGCTGTACCAGTTTCTGCAACGTGTGAGGGTGGCTCGATGCTGCCAACTCTAACTTGGGACGATGTACCAGAAGATACCGTCGAGCTAGCACTTACTCTTTCTGACCAGACAAACTTCGAAGAACCACTACTTGTGTATCTAGTAGCCGGCATTGATCCGACTGTGAGATCTATAGAAGACGGCGAACTACCTGAAGGAGCGGTGGAAACACTAAACGACTGGGGCTCGCAAGGCTTTGGTTCACCTTGTCTAGAAGCCATTTCAGGTGAAGGCAATATCAGAGATCTGCAGTTCCGACTTCATGCACTTAGCTCGACAGCTCAAATACAAAGTGGTGGCCACGGAAACGACTCCTGGGACGCCGTAAGAACAAGAGCTACAGAGTCAGCCTCGCTACTTATGAAATTCATCCCTGAGCCAGCTCTACCAGAAGAGCAACTCACTGCCGATGATGTAGCCACCGAAGAGAGCGATATACCTGCGACCCAAACACCTGAAGCAGAAAGCTCTACCACTCTCCCAGCCGCCACGGGGGGAGATTCTGATAATCAATCAGATGACAGTCCGCCAGAATTAAATGCAACCAGCATTTTCGAATAGTTAGCGAACAAGCAAAATGGAAAAAAGAACAGACCTTAGAAACTTAGCGATCATCGCGCACGTAGATCACGGCAAGACAACGCTCGTGGACGCAATGCTTAAACAAACAGGAGCATTCCGTGAGAACGAGAACGTTGATGAACGAATAATGGATTCTGGTGACCTTGAAAAGGAAAAGGGAATCACAATTCTGGCTAAGAACACATCTGTGAAATGGAATGACTTGACGATGAATATCGTCGACACTCCTGGCCACGCTGACTTTGGCGGCGAAGTTGAACGAGCGCTAACAATGGTTGATGGTGTTGTACTTCTCGTCGATGCGGCTGAAGGACCACTTCCCCAGACTCGATTTGTCCTAAGAAAGGCATTAGCAAAGTCACTGCCAGTTATTGCGGTAGTTAACAAAGTTGACCGACCAGATGCCAGAGTAGCTGAAGTAGTCGACGAAATCTACGAACTGTTTCTAGACATCGGAGCCAACGAGGATCAGATTGACTTCCCAATCGTTTATTGCTCAGCTAAGAACGGTTGGGCTTCAACAGAAGATGGGGTCGAAGGAACGGACCTGATGCCGCTGTTTGAATTGTTGAGAGACAGCATTCCCGCTCCAACTTACGATCCAGATATGCCACTCCAAGCCTGGGTTACGAACCTTGACTCCTCGCAATACGTTGGCCGCCTGGCATTGTGTCGTGTAATTAACGGCAACCTAACCAAGTCGGGTTCTGTTGCCCTGAGCCGCCTAGATGGAAGCGTTATCCCAGTAAAGCTGACAGAACTATTCTTGACAGAGCATCTGGCGAGAGTTTCGGCTGAAAAGGCTGGTCCTGGAGATCTAGTAGCTATTGCCGGGGTCGATGATATAGCAATCGGTGAGACCCTAGTTGACCCTAATGATCCGCAGCCACTTCCTATTATTAAGGTTGATGAGCCAGCTCTATCGATGACAATCGGTACTAATACTTCTCCCCTTGCTGGTAGAGATGGAGACAAGCTGACAGCTCGCTTAGTCAAAGGCAGACTGGATGCAGAACTAGTTGGCAACATGAGTTTGCGTGTGCTGCCAACTGAACGTCCAGATGCATGGGAAGTACAGGCTCGAGGTGAGCTTCAACTTGCGATTCTTATCGAGCAGATGCGTCGTGAAGGTTACGAACTAACCGTAGGTAAGCCACAAGTAGTCATCAAAGAGATTGATGGCGCCAAGCACGAACCCGTTGAGCGTGTCGTGATCGACGTACCAGAAGACTATTTGGGAGCGATAACTCAACTTCTTGCGGAGCGCAAGGGCCGTATGGAGAACATGAACAATGCAGGTAACGGCTGGGTGCGACTCGACTACACCGTGCCAGCTCGAGGCCTCATCGGGTTTAGGACCCACTTCCTAACAGAGACTAAGGGAACTGGTGTTCTTAACCACAACTTTGAAGGCTTCGAACCATGGTTCGGCGAAATCCAAAGCAGAGGATCAGGCTCGCTGGTTTCTGACAGAACAGGTCAAGCAACGACTTATGCAATGCTTGGGCTCCAAGAGCGAGCTTCTATGATGTGTGAACCTGGAACCGAGGTCTACTCAGGAATGATCATTGGTGAAAACTCTCGTGAAGAAGACATGGAAGTCAATATCACCAAGGAGAAGCAGCTCACCAACCACAGAGCTTCTTCTGCTGACCAAACCGTCAAGCTGACACCTCCAAGGCACCTATCTCTAGAGCAATCTCTTGAATTTATTGCCGAAGATGAATGCATTGAAGTCACTCCAGAAGCGGTCAGAATACGCAAAGTAGAGCTAGATCCCATAGAAAGAGCAAGACGACTCAAGGCGATCAAGGCAGCGAGGCGACAAGAAAGTGCCGATTGAGTTAGTGTTTAGTCGATGCTACGGAAGTCACTCCACCTAGACCCGAGCCTCGGCGCCTCATCTGACATGATCTTGGCTGCCTTGGTAGGCCTAGGCATTAAGACACAAGATATTGAGGCTGAAATATCTGAGGCAGGATTCGGTCCTGTTTCAGTTAGTACTCAAAATGAAATGCGGAGTGGTTTGGAAGGCTGCACAGTTTCTGTCGAGCCCGAGAAAGAGATCGAGCCCCGCAAATGGAAAGAAATCGACGACCTTCTTAAACATTCTGATCTCCCCGGTCGTATCTCGGCAGGGGCACGCAGTACTTTCAGACGCCTCGCTCGATCAGCCGCCGAGATACAACAGCTTCCCCTCCAAGATGTTGACATTGCTAACGAGGCCGGCTCACACTCCATTGCGACAGTTGTCGCTGTCTGGGCAGCCATAGCAAAACTTGATATCGACCTAGTGTCTTCTAGTGCCATAGGTTTGGGATACGGATCAACTGTTAAAGATGATATTAGAGAACCTCTACCCAACCCGACAACGCTGAAGCTACTAGAAGGACTACCGGTTAAGTATCTTGAGCTCGAAGGCGAAACAGTCACCAAGACTGGCGCTGCCCTACTAGCGACCCTTGTGGAAACCTGGGATGTCTCAACTGAAGGTTACATCGTCAAGTCCTCACGAGGGGCCGGTGCCAGAAACCCAAATACCCACTCCAATGTGCTCACTGCCACTCTCTTACAGCAACGTGATCTGGAGAACTCAGTAACAAATCAGAGCCTTGTAAAGCTCGAAACAAACCTGGATGATACGACGGCAGAAGTTCTCGACTACTGCATCCAAAAGGTAATGGATACCGGGGCAGCTGATGCCTGGTCGCATCCTGTGACAATGCGTCAAGGTCGTCCAGGAGTAACCCTAGTGGTCTTATGCGAAAGCGCCATCGTCAATGATCTTAAAGAGATCATGTTTCGACAAACCAAAACCCTAGGCATTAAGGAGTCCATCGTTCAAAGAACATCTGCGTGGCGCAGGGTCGACACAGTGACAGTAGAAGGTCACGAAATTAGAATTAAGGTTGGCCCATATGGAGCCAAACCAGAATATTCGGACCTTGTCGCTCTCGCCGAAACAATGGACGTACCTCTGCGGAGACTAAGTTCTAGGGTGATCGAGCAGTACCTCGGAAAAGATTAGACTCAACGACATGACTGTTCCTACTAGTGGACCTATGTTTCTTTGTTCCGATGCAACTTCATCGACTGGGATCGACGTTTGCGGAACAGGTATTGCAACAGCAAAGTTTTTTCTCCTCGATCTTCCAGGGCCGTGGCCAAGCGATATCAACTTGACCGATATGTGGCAAGAAACCGCAGATGTGAGACGAGAAGAGTTCTTCAGACGTTCGCGCTACCTCTTAACGAAGCCGAAGACCCAAGAAATCAGACTTCAGTGCTTCATCCGAGATGGAGCTGAGACTCGCTACGCATCAATCAACCTGGCAGATGGTGAAGCTTATTCAGATGGCCTGAAACGTCTTGAAGCTTGCCCAGCCGACGTTTATGCAGGGCCAACTACTCTTCTAATTTGTGGCCATGGGGCTCGTGATAAATGCTGTGGCACCAAGGGGCTCGACCTAGAGGCAGAGATTACCGCACTTGGAATTCAGACAGAAGTTGTCTCTCATACTGCCGGCCACCGATTCGCTCCAACCATGATTGATATGCCAAGTGGCGATTCTTGGGCCTATGTTGATGCATCCTTGGCTCAACGTATTGTTGCCGGCGAGGTTACAAATACTGATTACATGAACCACTTTCGGGGTTGGTGGGGAGCTAAGGCCGGGGCAGAACAACTAGCAGTCCGCCATTTGAGGATCAACGCTGACGATCAGA
>CALJAE010000157.1 GCA_938028175.1 uncultured Acidimicrobiales bacterium | reverse complement strand
CACCAAAACCAACAACACCAACGGTCTTTCCTCGAAGTTCGGTGCCAGCAAACTCGGATCTTCGCCATTCCCCTGCTCGCAAAGATGCATCCGCCTGCACGACGTTTCGTGCAGCGCTTAACATTAAGGTCAATGCCAATTCGGCGGTGGCAATGGTATTAGCCGACGGGGTGTTCATTACAATGACACCATTGAGGGTTGCTGCAGCCACATCAACATTGTCAACGCCGACACCGGCCCGACCAACGACTCTCAGTTTCTTGGCAGCTTCTAGAACTGCTTCGGTAACTTGTGTTCCAGACCTAATTATGAGAGCTTCATAGTTGCCAATAGTGTTTATAAGCTCTTCTTCACTTAGCCCAGTCGACACAGTAACGTTGGCGTCCTTGGCTGATTCTAAGATGTCGAGTCCTGCTTGACCCAGCTTGTCTGAGACCAGAATATTGAACATTGTTTTCCTTAAACAGTCGAAACACAGAACCGCTCGAAGTCTGAGAAGAATTTCTCTTCTAGTTCAGGGGTTCCGAACCGAAGTGATTCGTCTTCACGGTGGCGGCTGATACTAGCGATACTAGTCCGGGCGAACTCGCCATGGGTTCCGTCTAGAAAACTAGCGAGTGTTTCTGGGCCCAGTACTACTGCGGCAAGACAGCCATAGTCGGGGACGACAACATCGGCTTTTGCGGCGACACTTGGGCGATCCACAACTCCGGTGTAACAGATGAACATGTCGACAGAAGGTTTCGCCGCCAAGTCGCTCGAACCATCACCAATCAAGCAGCTGCGCCCGGGAGAATCTGGCAATATCTGTTTCTCAACAACGCTTCCTTTACCAACGGTTGCGGTGAGACTCGGTGAAGAGGAAACCATATATTGGTCTGTGTTCCCCTTCCACCAGCAACCAGCTAGTGGGTCGTACTTAGATTTAACAGCAAACACAGACTCGGGCCTGAAGCCCAGCCACAACCCATACTCTTCTACTGCGTCAGCTAGTCCACCCGAAACTATAAATCGGTTGATATCTATTTGATCCAGCATCGCCAAGAGTGGTTTGACACCTTCGATAGTTGTGTTCTTATATGCCTGCTTCAGAGCGACTATCTGCTCTTTAGTCGGAGAGAGAAGTTTCATTCGCTTTTCGTAAACTTCGGATAGGTCGATCGAACCATTCATTGCTTGGTCTGTTAGCGCCTTGATCTCTTCTGTTTTTCCGCACAATGCCGCTAATTCGTCGATTCCTTCGATGGATGCGAGAGTCGAATCGCAGTCGAATATCACATTTCTGAAACTACGCCAACGCACTGGGCACTCCTGGTTCGAGGACTCTATATAAGAGAATAGCCATTTATTAAGGGGCGGGTGGTTTAATGCCGACACCTACGTTGTGTATCAGGGGGAACAACCGCCGGCGGGGCCTGCTCAAGGCCGATTCGTAACGCAGCCTAGTTTCGCGCCACCCGTTAACCCTCCGACAGCGCCTCCAACTACCTCGCCTTCACAAGGATCTGTATACAGTTCCCCAACGCCAGAGTTTGCGCCATCTGTAAGACAACATGCCGCGTTTGGTTATGGCTCTCAAACGTTTACGCCGCCTGTCTCGAAGCGGGAGTCATTTTTCTCAAGAGCTGTCAGCATTCCTGTTGCCGTCTGTGTTCCAATCGTGGCGCTATCGACAGCTTTTCTATTCTTCCAGGCTCAGCTGATTGTGCTTGGCTTCTTCCCGCTGTTACTTCTACTTCCTTACTTACTTTGGCTCGGATCGCTCAAGCCTGACTTTCTCCCCTACCACTTTCATAGCCTGCTTTGGGGTGGAGCAGTCGCAGTACTTATCGCTGGGAGCGTCAACTCAGGACTAACCTTCTTTGTCGGTGACATCGCTGATGAATTCATTCCGTTGGTACTGAGCGCCCCAATCGGTGAAGAGATAATGAAGGGCCTAGCCGTCGTTTACGCTATTAAGAGGTTCAGATCTATAGATTCCCCACTTGATGGCATGATTGCAGCTGGCTGGGCTGCTGCAGGGTTCACAGTAATAGAGAACGTTGTGTTTATTAGCGCCCCGTTCGATGTACTAGACACAGGACTATTTTCAGGCGACGCAAATTCAGCTGCACTACAGGTTTCACTGGTACGTAACCTAACGTTCTTTGTACATACCGTTGCAACCGCACCTATTGGGTATGCCTTAGGTAAAGCAATTTCAGAGAATAAGCCACTCATTAACTCTTGGTGGGGCTGGTTACTGGCTATGGCTATTCACGCAAGCTGGAATGGATCGCTTTGGTATAGCGTGCAGCTAGAGAGCAGTTTTGTACCGACACAGACTCAAATTGGCGAAGCGTTTATTGGAATTGTCTTTATGGGCTTTATAACGGCAGTCATTATCTATCTAACGATGACGATATCTACAAAGGGTAAGTCTGTTGCCAACTTCAATCGTGGGCTCAGTTGGCTAGCGAGAAACTATCGTCTACCTACTAATTTGCAGCCCTTCTTAACTAACTGGCACGATGTAAAGGCTCTACGATCTTTACAAACAGGATCACAAAAACGGTCACTAAATGAGATAGTAACTACGCTTACGAGACTCGGCCAAATCCAAGAGCACTATCAGATACTTGGCCCAGAGGTTCACCCGGATAGGCCTAACGAATTGGAACTAGTCCAAGAGCTAAATGCCGCTATTGATAGAAACATAATCCAGCTGCCAGAAGAAAGAATCCCAGGCTTAAGCGCAGACTGGAACACACCTGCTCTCGAACCGCAAATAGATCCCGCCGAGATTTCAAACGGACAACTAACTCCAACAGTTGAGTACCACTCGAGCTTTGTGTCTAATTATGAGATATCGCCTCAAGAACATTCATTCGACCAGCACGCCACGCAGGTAACACAGCAGCAATTAGACCAGCAAGCATCGCCAGAATCACCAATCCGATAACCGCTGGCCATGGAATCGCCACGATAGAGACAAGCTCTTCTGGTATCTTCGAGGCAGCTGCAACGCCAATTAGTAATCCAAGAGCTACGCCTACGAGAGCTCCGAACACAGCGATGATCGCCCCTTCCCAACGTATTGTGCGGCGAAGACTCGGACGTGTGGTACCAATCGACCTCATGACGCCAATCTCTCGAGTCCTTTCGAATACCGATAGCGACAATGCAATCGCAATAGACAATAAAGCGATGAAGCCAGCCAGAATTAACAACATGTTGATAACAAGTAGCACCTGGTTAATTTGATCTGAGGCTTCCTGTGCAATTTCAACCCTGGTTTGCACTCTGTTCGTCGGTGCTTGTTCGTCAAGAATCGCTGCGACATCAGCCTTCACTACTTCAGTAGTTATTAAAGACAGCTCTGGTCGAGGGTTATCAACTATGAACTGCTCAAATGCTTCTTCATCTAGTCGCTCTCGAAGGTCGAACAGCGTGAAGTCGGCATCTGAATCTATGACGATGCTTCCAAACTGGTCAATATTTGGGAAAGGCGTTACATCGCCTACTTCGATATCCCATGACCTCAACAAGATAACTGGTGTTCCGCTGAGTAAGAATTCTTCTGTGAAGAAACCGGCAACTGTGAACTCCACTGGAGTAACGCCCACAATCACGAAGTAGCTATCTCCAACTTCATAGCCAAACTCTATAGCTTCATCCTCGGTGATAAAGACTGGCTCTAACTCTTCGTTATTTTCGATCTCTGTATCTCTAACAGTGAATTGCAAGTCCACGTGGCTGTCCAGAATCTCGGCAGAAACACCAGTCATCCCACTACCTTGTATATCAACTCCGAATTCTTCTTCGAGTTGGAACAGAACTTCACCGCCCTCGGCAGCTGCCGAAATTAGCTCCTCGGTATCGTCTAAGCGCAAAAGCTGTTCTTGCACATCAGTATCTCCGACTGGATGGATGTTAGTGATACCGACGCCGCGCCAGCTCTCGGCACTTGCGACCCCTTCTAGCTCGCCGATCTGAGGGATCAAATCTACTGACAGCGCTGCAGAGGAAGGATCCTGCGTTTCGGGCCCAACGAATAGATCCGCCTGAAACGTAGAACTAAGGGCCTCGTTAACTGACTGTCTAATCGACTCCCCAATCACCCCAACAGTCGTAATTAGAGTGACACCAATCATAAGGGCGGTAGCAGTGGTAGCTGTTCGTTGTGTGTTCCTGGCGGCGTTTAGTTTGCCCAACTTCCCAGAAATTCCAAAGGCAGCTATGGCTGTGCGAAGTACTAGATACGCAGCCAGCGCCAATACTAAGATCCCAACAATACCAAATATCCAAAGACCAACTGTTACGTCATTGGTAGCTAACAGGTATCCAATTCCTGGTGCAAACAATGCCAACGCAACTCCAAGCAACAGAAGCAAAATAGCCCCAACTTTACTTCCAACAACTTTCGCTACGATCTCAGCGAGCGCTGCACTCGCTTGACTAGCACCTATAAGGCCAACCACGGAGCCTGCGCCTATTAAAGCGAAAGTCGATGCCACATCCAGACTCGCAACTAATCCGGCAACGAATAAACCAACTCCAAACAAAAAGAAGCCGATACCAAAGTAATTCTTCGTAAACGCTGTGTTCTTAAATAGAAAGACAGCAAAGCCGATTGCGGCGGCTGCTGAAGCACCCAGGTATACCAACCAATTATTGGCAATAACCATGCCGCCAATCGACAAGATAGAGATGGCAATACCAGATGCGGCGAGCCCAAAACTAGAAACAAATTCACGTTCAACTTCTGGATTGTCACTTAAACCATCGATTGGAGTAATTTGGCGAGCCTTAATTGCTGGCACCGAGGCAGCAACAAGGGTGACGAAAATTCCCACAAATACGGCCACAATGATCGTTACAGCGCTTAGTTCTAACGGAATATCGCTTGGAAAGTTTGCTTGTGCCAGACCTTTTCGAAGCAACCATGCGAGACCTAGTCCAGAAGGCAAACCAATAAGTGTGGCCACGATACCCATCACGACTGCTTCACCAAGCATCATATTGGTAATCTGTCGACCGCTCGATCCAATGGATCGCAGCAAACTCAGTTCGCGAATCCTTTGAGCCAATGTGATGCTGAAAACATTGTAAATTACGAAGATGCTGACAAAGAGAATAAAGAATGCAAACACGATAAGTACCGTAGAAAATATCGAAGTAATTACTCCGAATCCATCTTGCGTTTCTTCGACCTTTTCTTCTCGGGTCAGTACCTCTAGTCGGTTATCATCAGCATCAATCGCATCTGATATCAACCGAACTAATTCTTCATCTGAATCAACACCGTCACCTGTGACTTGGATTGAATCGAAACCAACCGACCCGTTGACAAACTCAAATGCAGCATTATCTGTGAAAGCGATAAGAATGGCGCCAACGGCCCTGTTTTGTTCTTCATCACCAAAATTAAAGGTCCCTACCAATTCGAACTCTCGTACGCTCCCACGACTAACAACGTCATAGGTCTCGCCAACTTCGAAGACCCCAGCATCAAAACCATCGACGTCGATCACGAACTCATTGTCTGCCTGAGGCTCCCTACCTTCAACAATAAAGTTTCTTGGTTCTAGGAGCTCGGTCTCCCAGTTTGATCCTATATTTGGCGCTCCACCCTGAGTGAATATCTCATTTCCTTCATCATCGATTGCCACAACACCAAAGCCAATAACTATGGGCTGAACCACCTGTACAAAATCAAGTGCCTCGATTTCTTCAACTAGCTCAGGCTCCACGGGAGGTGCATCCACATTTGGCCCTAGCGCTGAAATGCTACGCACCTCAGCGTCAAAGCCACTTTCGATGTCACCTGATAGTCGGTCAAATGTCTCTACAAGGCCAGCTGCAAATGTAAATACGGCCACTACCGAAGAGACACCGACTAATACCGCAATGCCTGTAAGAATGTAACGAATCGGGCGCTGTACCAGATTTTTGAAAGCTAGACGAAATAACAACTGTCTACCTATCTTCCAAGGGTGCGAATTTTGTCAAGGACTGAATCCGCAGTTGGGTCTTGCAACTTGTCTACTATCTGGCCGTCAGCCAGGAACAGAACTTCATCGGCGTAGCTGGCTGCCACCGCATCGTGTGTCACCATGACGATTGTTTGGTTAAGTTCAGTGACTGCAACCTTCATGAAATCAAGGATCTCAGTACCTGTAATTGAGTCCAGATTACCAGTTGGCTCATCAGCAAAGATTATGTCAGGCTGCGATGCCAGCGCCCTTGCCACTGCAACTCTCTGCTGTTGCCCACCTGAAAGCTCAGCCGGTTTATGATCTAAACGATCTCCTAGGTTGACCGCTTCCACCACTCGATCTAACCAAGCAGTTTCAAGTTCTTTGCCGCCCAGTTTTGCCGGAAGATCTATGTTCTCTTGCGCAGTCAGAGTTGGTAGCAGGTTGAAGGCCTGGAAGATAAAGCCGACTTTGCCACGGCGCATCAGCGTCAGTTCTTTTTCACTCAGGTTACTTAGGTCGGTATCACCGATTTTAATCGTACCGCTGGTTAGCGAATCTAGACCGGCAAGTGTGTGCATGAGCGTTGACTTACCAGAACCAGATGGGCCCATTACGGCTGTGAAGCGTCCACGTTCGAAATCTACCGAAACATTGTCTAGTGCTTTAACTTCGGTTTCACCCTTGCCGTAGATCTTGCTGGCGTTTATTGCCTGGGCGGCGAACTTCGAGCTAGAGACCTCTGCATCAACAGAGTCCGTCTTGGTATCCATATTAGTACTCCCTCAACAGACCTCATTCTACTCACACCTAGC
>CALJAE010000156.1 GCA_938028175.1 uncultured Acidimicrobiales bacterium | reverse complement strand
AGCGGAGAGGGAGGGATTTGAACCCTCGGACCCCTTGCGAGGTCACTTCCTTAGCAGGGAAGCACAATCGGCCGCTCTGTCACCTCTCCAGGGGCACAAGTGTACCTAGGCGCTGGTGTAATCAACAAGCTATCTGGTTTTCTATCTTTAGAATCGAGGTCGATTTCTGTCCATATACACTCCAAGAGTGAGAGTTGAGGCTAGCCAAGACAACATAGGTGCTCGCCTAATGCCTTTATATCTTTCTAGTTTCTTTCAGAGCCTGATCTTTTGGTATGCCATAGAGAAGCTGTTCTTGACTCAGATAGACCTGAGTAGCTCACAGATTGGAATCCTAATTGCATTCCAACTTGGCACCACTACTGTCCTAGAGGTTCCATCGGGCTACTTGAGCGATTTTTGGAGTCGAAAAAAGACACTCGTCTTAGCGCAGATGGCTCTCCTAGCTGCCACCTTAATAGGCGGTCTGGCTAACTCGTTTCTTGATTATGCATTCGCTGTGGTTTTCTATGGAACATTCTGGGCCATGCAAAGTGGAGCAAACCAAGCAATCATTTACGATGTCTGCCTCGTTGAGGGTGACAGTCAAGGTGAACAATTTGAGAAATATGCTGGCCGCCGAGCAATCTATACGACAGCAGGTCTGATTGCGGGAGCGCTAGCAAGCTCACTGATTACAGAAGCCCTAAGTGTTAGGGCCAACTTCTTCCTATCAGCAATACCTATTGTCATTGGTATTCTTTCTCTGCTTCCGCTCGTCGAGCCGAAGCTACACAACGACAAAGGTTCTCGCACAGCTAGGAGCCACACAAAAAATATGTTCGCTCAACTGCTGAGAGGGAGCGAGCTCAAACTTCTTGTAGCAGCCTTTGTAATAGCTCAACTGGTGGTTCTCATATTGTTTGAATGGTCGCCAGTGTTTTGGATCGGCCTAGGAGTATCCCCAAGCCTGTTCGGAGTTTTGTTGGCCGCATTGGCCTCAGCTCCAGCAATTGCCGGCTATCTGGCTCCAAAACTCAAACGGTTTCCAATATGGGCCTACGGCCTACCAGTACTAGTCCTGATGTTAGGTCTAACTAGTAGCAACTTTGTTCTAGTAACGGCAGCGGTGGTAGTCGCACTAACATTCTCACTCACTGCCATCACTATTGTCGAAGGCCGAATTAACCGACACATCTCATCGGACATTCGCACCTCAGCAGGATCAGTGCTTGGCCTCCTAGCTAGCGGAATTTCAGTTCCCAGCTTTGTTCTGATCGGGCTACTCACACAAAGCCGAGGTATAAGAACCACTGGCCTTGTGATACTTGCAATAGGAATTGTGTTTCTTATTGTCGAAAAGATATCGACTAGGGCAGCTCAGGCACCTCTTACTTGAGTTGAACTCATTTGGTCTCTGAGCGGAATCAAGTTGCTTTCAAATGAAAGGTAACCCACCTGTCGTGAATCTCTGTCATAAACAATCACATGTGGTTTGCCCTCAGCCTGAGAACGCCGTAACACCTCAGACATTTCCTCGTTCAGATTGGCACTAACAAATCTGTCCCAACCAACTGTAATGTCGCCGACCAGAGTGCTCACCCGCTGAAATACCGGCGTGTCGTTGACTGCTGCTGAAGAAACAATCCCGGTTGCACCACCGGGACCCCAGACTGGGTAAGCGATAGGCCTCTCCAGTCCAGTACTCATAGCCTCAAGGCCAGCAACCGTAATGCCACCACTAACTGGGGCAACAAGTGGTTGCATAGCCGAAGCTACATCGGTCTTGGTAAACGCATTTAGCGTTTCAGCTCTTCTGCGCTCGGCTCCAGCAGCTGACAGTAAGAAGAAGCCGAGGATAGCTAGAACGAAAGTTCCGCCGCCACTTAAGATTCCGAAGACTCCAACTGCTAGCAAGACGCTGCCGAACACTTGTCCAGCTTTGGCAGCAGTTGCTCTAGACACATGGCGGTTCTTGTTCTTCCGCCACAGTGCAGCAGCCAACACCCGGCCACCATCTAGGGGAGCGGCAGGCAATAAGTTAAACGCTGCCAACACTCCGTTGGCCAAAGCAAGATAACCGAAGGTAAATGACAGTAGGCCTGAGCTAAACAGGATTGAACTGACGACGGCAGCCCCACCAAAGAGCACAGCCAAAGCCACACTGACTGCAGGCCCAGCGATCGCAATCCTAAACTCAACGCCTGGATCATTTGCCTCTTTCTCTAATTCCGCCACGCCACCTAGTAGCCACAACGTAATTGCCCTGACATTAATACCATTGCGCTGAGCCACAATACTGTGGCCAAGCTCGTGAGCCAAAATTGATCCAAAGAAAAGAACCACAGATACTGCAGCAAATGCCCAATAGGCGGTCGAGGTTTGTCCAGGAACAGAAGCGGGAAGAATACCTGCAGCAAGGTTAAATATGTAGAAGGCCGCTACTAGTAATAGACCCCAGTTGATTCCAACAGGGATACCTGAAATTGTGCCAAGTCGAATTGATTGACGCATCTTGTATCACATCCCTTATATGTATTCGTTCGTTGGTCTATATAACTCCAACTACGGCTGGTCTGTTCCACTATTGGTTGCAAGCAGGGCTACTTGATTAGGCTCTTGACCTTACTTAGAGCACGATATCCAGACTTCCACTTATGAATTAGCTTTGGATTGCAGTCAGAAGCTGAAGGCCTTTGAACAACTGAGTTCGATTTGAGTAGATACCTTTTAGCATCGTTTCGAATCCAGGTAAGAGTATTGAGAGCTCCATCTGGACCCATCTTGCCGACTATGTGATCGCCTGGTTCGCCATTTGCAACACGTTCAAAGTGTTCAATAATTAGATCGTATGCCGCTTGAGTAACCATGTAAGCATGCGACCCAAGCACCTTTCCATCAAATCTTGTCCAATACTGTAGTTCAGAACTTTCACCTTCTATTTGCGAAGGAGCAACAAGATCATAACCAAGTGTCACAATTTGCCAATCAAGGCTCTCTAGCTCTGTCAGCGCTTCAGACTCTGTGTCGAACCAGGTCTCATCAAACTTAAAGTCGTCTTCTAACACCAAAATCTTCTCATGGCCGTTTGCCTTAGCGTCCAGTAGACATTGGAGGTGGGCGTCTAAGCAACTTCGATATGCCGGATTAATAAACCCACACGCCTCGGTATAGATAGCTGGCCGAATCAACGTCACTTCTGCTGGATTATTTATATCTACGCCTAGTTGACTAGCTAGCTCTTGTTGGGCTTGAGTAAACCGGTCGGTTCTACTTTCCATATTGATTAGATAAATGTGGGCAAGAGATTTAACGGGCGAGGGTGATTTCATTAGGCTTGTCGAAGTAGGCGGGAAGGCGAAGTTTTGAAGAGGTCAAACTTGCAGGCCTTTATGATTGCAGCTTTGAACCAATTTGCCTCAAAGTCAATATGAGTCAACCTCCTTACCGGCAAGAAGGTTAAGTTAGGGACAGCACTATAGAGAGCCCATTCGACCAAAATGTGGGCTAACTGTCTGGGCACAATTGTTGTCTGATGAGGCAAGTGAAAATAGCTTGATACTCTTGAATATATGGTCACAGTCGCAGTGGTTGGGGTCGGGCCGATTTCTGAGCAGCACTTAGAATTTCTGGCGCACCACAATCGAAAAAGCAATCAAATCGAACTAGTCGGAGTTTGCGATCTCGTCTCGGCTTCGGTTAACTATGCAGCCAGCAAGTACGGTTGTCGTGGGTTCAAATCGCTCGACGAAATGCTCACTACAGTATCTCCCGATGTAGTCCACATTCTCACCCCACCAAATACACACGTCGCGCTTGCCAGGCAGTGTTTAGAGGCGGGTTCGAATGTGATATGCGAAAAACCAATTGCTCCCGATGCTACAAAAGCGCAAGAACTAATCGATCTAGCTCAGGCGAAAGGTCTTTTCATCACGGAAAGCCATAACTACAAGTTCAACGAAGAAATTGTTGAACTAACAGAGTCGTCAACTAGAGGTGACCTCGGAGAGATATGTGAAGTTGAAGTCCGCATGGCTCTCGACATGGCAGAGTCCCGTTTCGCCGATCAAAACATGCCGAACCCCATTCACGACATGCCGGCTGGCGTCATTCACGACTTCATCACCCATCTGACCTATTTGGTAACAACGGTTGCCCCAGGTTCAGACTTTCGAGTAACAGATGCGAACTGGCGAAACGTTTCAGACATCCCTGGCTTTGAGTGGGACAACCTTTCGGTAGAGCTGTTCTGTGAAAAGACTAAGACCATCGGTCGCATACGGTTTGATGCAAGAACTTATCCAGATGAGTTCACAGTCACAGTGCGGGGTACAGAGGCATCAGCTGTAAACAACATCTTTAGCCCAGGGGTAACAGTCACAAAGCTACGCATGGGAAAACAGTTGTCTCCACTACTTAATGGTATTGCTGGCGGAATCGGTGGCGTGTCTTCTAATGCTAAGGATCTAGTTAATAAGGTAAAGCGCAAGACCCCTTATCATGGGTTAGCTGTGATGCTTGAACAAACGTATTCTGCAATCCAAGCGGGAGCACCACTGCCGGTGTCAGACTCAGACATTCTTTCAACAGCGAAACTGGTAGACGAAATGGTAGCCCTCCAAACAAAAGGAAAGGCGTAGGCGATGGCCAGAGTTCTAATCACAGGAGCAACCGGCTTTCTAGGATCAGTTGTTATAGAAAAGGCAAGACAATCTTTCGACGTGACAGCGCTAGTTCGCCCTGCTTCTAAGGCGAACTTTCCCGACGATGTAAATGTAATCCGTGCTGACCTTCGTAAACCCGTTGGGCTTGCTGAACAGCTGCAAGACATCGATGTAGTAATTCACCTTGCAGCAGCAAAGTCCGGTGACTTTTACGATCAGTTTGCGGGAACTGTAATTAGTACCGAAAATCTTTTGAACGAGATGACAGAAGCTGGTGTAAAAAATCTAGTAGGCATTAGCTCCTTTAGTATTTATAGCTATGACGGTCGCAAAGGCGGGCTTCTAGATGAGGAAACTCCACGGCTATCGAATCACTCTGAGAGAGATGAATACTCAAATACAAAGCTGATTCAAGAAGACTTGTTTCTCGACTTCAGCACTAACAATAATGTCGTGATTCTTCGCCCTGGCATGATCTTTGGCGCAGGGGAGCTTTGGCACCCTCTACTGGGCTCGCCACTGGGGCCAATCTTTTTGAGAGTGGGAAGTTCAGCAACTCTGCCAATGACCTACGTTGAAAATTGTGCCGATGCTATCGTCGCAGCTGCAGTCAATGTGGATTCAGCAGCTGGCGAAATTATTAACATAGTTGACGATGAGCTCCCCACTCAGAACGAGTACGCAAAGCTGGTTGCACAACACACAACGGTTCCGAAGAATTACACGATTCCGTGGGGTGTTTGGCGAACGATGGCTTCTGGTTTAGGTCTCGCTAGCAAGATGGTCTTCAAGGGGAAAGCAAAGTTTCCTGGGATCTTTGAAGGTCCTAAACTTGACGCCCGCTTCAAGCCATTCACATACAGCAACGCAAAAGCCAAAGAAACTTTGGGCTGGAGTCCAAAGATCTCAATCGCAGACGCAATAGCTAAGAGCGCAGAAATCGAACATCAAAGTCTCAGTAAATCTAAGGCGGACAACGTCAAGTGAAACACGTCGGCTATTTAACAGGACGATTTCCTCGCCCTTCGGACACATTTATCCAGAATGAAGTCCTTGGATTGCGAGAACTTGGCTGGACAGTCTCGACATATTCGATCCAACGGCCAACTGAGATAGTTAGCTCTCAACAGTCGATACTGCACGACAGTACCTTCTACATATTCGAGAAGCTAAAGTCAACGGCCTCTTTGAAGGCTGCAACAACAGCGATTAAGTCGCCGACAAGATTAGCCAAAACTTCAAAGCTTGCTGCAAAGTGTGCGAGGCGTGCAGGTGCACTAAAAGGTTCAGCTTATATGGCTGAAGCATTGATTCTAGCCGAGCAACTCTTGGCAGACGGAGTCGAACATTTACATTGTCATTTTGCTGATTCGTCTTGTACTGTTGGGATGTTGGCGGCAAAGCTCGCTGGGATCCCTTACAGTTTCACAATTCATGGTCCGGGCATATTCTTTGAACCACAGAAATGGTCGTTAGATACCAAAGCTGCAGAAGCAGCGTTTGTTGTTTGTATCTCAAATTTTTGTGTCAGTCAGCTCCGCATATTTACGAACAGAGAAGACTGGGACAAATTTAGTATTGTTCATTGCGGTGTTGACACAAATGTGAATGTGTCTGAGTCAGACTCATCGGAGATTCTATTTGTCGGTCGGCTCGAGGAGCTTAAAGGACCACATGACCTAATCCATGCGTTCAACTTTATGCTCGAGGGTGACCCTAGTTTGAGCTCTACGCTCCGTTTTGTTGGCGATGGTCCGGCTAGAGCTGCTTTAGAGTCACAAGTTGAGGAGTTAGGCCTAAGAGACAGTGTCTACTTCGAAGGCTACGCTCCGCCAGATACAGTCTCAGAATTCTTACAGAATACAGCTGTATTCTGCCTGCCCAGCTACGCCGAAGGGGTACCAGTCTCTTTAATGGAAGCAATGGTGCACGGAGTTCCGGTTATTTCTACAAGAGTGGGAGGAATTTCAGAGTTGATCGTCGATGGCGAGTCTGGACTGTTGATTTCACCAGGTGACACCACCCAATTGGCTGAAGCGCTAGAAACGCTTTTGGGGGACCCGGCTTTACGCAGTAAGATGGGCGCGGCGGGTATAGAGAAAGTCTCAACAGAGTTTTCTTCTGCTGGCCAGATCGAGTCGCTAGTAAATTTGTTTCAAGAAACCTTAGTTTGAGGACGTAGTAGGCAGGCAATTGAAAGTTTGTTGTGCTAAACAATCTAAGCCCATCCGATGGAGGTGAGTAGTTTGAAAATTGGATATTTAACAAATCAATACCCAAACGCAAGCTGTACCTTTATCAGGCGCGAGCTTAAGGCAGTTGAGGCAGAGGGTTTCCAGATCGAGCGTTTGTCTTCCCGTCCTGGAGAATACAAACCAGTTGACCTTATAGATAAGGAAGAAGAGGGGCTCACAAGATACTTACTTGCATCTAAGTCGGATCTACTAAAGGCGTTGGCCAAAGAGGCCTCAACTAATCCAGTTAGATTCGCCAAGGTCCAGAAGTCGGTCGGCGAGTTAATAAAAACTGGGGCTGGGCCCGTCCGCCATCTTGCCTACCTAGCTCAGGCTTGCTTATTAAAACAAATTGCGCACGACGAGGGTCTTAAGCACGTTCATGTTCACTTCGGTACCAACCCGACCGCAGTAGCAATGTTGAGTCGTAAGCTAGGAGGACCCAGTTACAGTTTCAGCGTTCATGGTCCTACTGAATTTGACTTTGCTGGCTCTATCTCACTTGACGCAAAGATAGCAGATGCTGCGTTTGTTGTTGCCATAAGTGAATTTTGTCGGAGCCAGCTTATGAGGTTCAGCAACTTTGAAGACTGGAACAAAATTGAGATCGTACATTGTGGCCTCGAAAAATCTTTCATAAATTCAGATGCTGAGGTATCAACCTCTCCAACGTTCGTAACTATTGGTCGGCTTAGTGAACAGAAAGGCTATGGTGTACTGCTTGATGCTTTAAAGATATGCAAGGACGCGGGTCTCGACTTCAAAGTTCGCATGGTCGGCGATGGTCCTCAGCGCAAAAGCTTAGAAAGGAAAGCAAAACAACTCGGCGTGACCAACTTTGTTGATTTCCTTGGATGGGGTACCGAAGAAACCGTAGTAGCTGAAATAGAGAATGCTAGAGCTCTGATTCTTCCAAGTTTTGCAGAAGGGCTGCCTGTAGTTCTTATGGAGAGTTACGCCCTACGCACCCCGGCGATCGCCAGTAACGTCGCTGCAGTTTCTGAATTAGTTGAGGGCAATGAAACTGGCTGGTTGATTCATCCAGGAAATGCTCAAGACTTGGCTAACGCCATCCAGAAAGCTCTAATGGCTGAAGAAGAAACACTTACCAAATTCGCTGAGGCTGGGCGCCAGCGAGTCCTAAAGAATCACGACATAGCTAAAGAAGCAAAAACGCTGGCTAGGCTCTTTGACAAGTACGTCGAGGGAGTCAAACATGGTTCAGGCACTAACCACTAAGTCAGGTTTTTCAATTCCAGCTTTAGGGATGGGTCTCTGGCGCAAGTCTTATAAAAACAATCTCTTAGACCCAGCCGCCAAGGTCGACGCACAAGAAGACATTCGTGAACGAGCAGGCTTAGAACACGCCTACGAGTCCGGCATGCGTTTATTCGATACAGCCGTTATGTATGGATGGGGACACTCAGAACGAGTACTGGGAGAGTTTCTATCCGACATAGATCGAACAACAGCGTTTGTCACCACCAAGATCTGGGACGACGCAATGGATGAGTCAACTATGGTGGCATCGGTAGACAAGAGCTTGGAGAACCTTGGTACTGACTATCTAGATTTATTGTTACTGCATCGAGCACCTAGTGAACCTTTCAGCATGGAAACCGCAGCCTCAGGTTTAGATGCCTGCGTATCGGCAGGCCTAGTCAAGAATATTGGGGTGTGTAATTTTGGATCCGAAAAGCTGGAACAGATTTCCAAACTTACAGAACACCAAATTGTATTGAATCAAGTTCACTACAACGTAAAGGTACGAGAGGCTCAAGCTTCTGGGCTATTAGATTATTGCTCGGCAAACGACGTGATTCTCCAAGCATGGCGACCGCTGGCTTATGGTGTAGTTTCTGAAAGTGATTTTCTGGCTGATATAGCGGCCCGTTACGAAGCTACAGCATCCCAGGTTGCCCTTGCATGGCTTATCCAGCAACATCAAGTAGCGACCGTATTTAAGTCTGATAATCCAGATCATATCGATGAAAATTTGGGTGCAGTAAGCCTCGAGCTTTCGTCAGAAGATATGGCACTGATCTCTAATGAATTTCCAGGCCAGCAGGCAGTCTCAGACACTGTTCCGCTTGCATAGCTGAATCTTATTTAAATCGTTGGTCTCGCTGGCTACAAAAAACCAGACGAATTGGCGTGAGTGGACTGAAATCCCGCTATTCTCGACTGCGGAGAGATGGCAGAGCGGACGAATGCGTCGGTCTTGAAAACCGTTGAAGCCTCACGGCTTCCGGGGGTTCGAATCCCCCTCTCTCCGCTGATTAACTTGTAACTTAAGATCCAGTTGGTGACGTGCGCTGGAGTTCTTAGGTTGATACCATGTAATCATGGCGGAATCTAATTCGGGTGCGATTAAAGTTGCTGATGAGATAGATGTTGTTCTAAACATGGCCATTCAGGCCCTAAGAGTGACCACCAACGAAACTCTAGATGAAATTGTAGAAGGCGCATTTCTCGATCTAGGCAAAGAACCAGAAAAGCTAGTCTTGCCTGAGAACTTAGATGAAGCCACCGTGATTAAAGTTGGAGATAAGTACTTGACAGTCCGGTATGCGCGTGCTGATGCAAGGGAGGCACTACGCACTCATGTTAGAAGGTCGTTAGGTGGCGTTCCAGAATCTGATCCAGCTGCTGACACTGCATATCGCACACTGATAGGAAAGTTGGATGGTTTTGGTATTTGGCTAAAGGGAGTGCCTAGCGTTCCTGTCTCACGAAATGAATCTGAAAGTTCTGGTACCGCAGAATTCTTTGCTCAGAAGATCGATGACTGTATATCTGGATTTGATAGGACTCCAAGGTTGCTTGCAGCTGGTTCACATAAAGCGAATCGGCCGAGCTCGAAGTATCGAGACATCGAGGTTAATGTCGGCAATCCTGAGGATCTTGAAGACCTAAACTTGTTGCTCGAGGTATTGCATGGAGTCTATTCCGACTGGGTCGACAAGTTTGCATTCCCAGCAGTGCGTCACTTGAGGCTACTTTCTGTGGCTATCGAGGCAAATAGGCAAACGAGATTGGGGTCTCAGGTTGCACTAGATGCGCTACAAGAGCATATGGCACCGATTACCAGGTTATTACAAGTACAACTTGATCATTCGTTGGACTCAAAAGGTGTAGAAGATCCACTCGATCAAATTTACGGTGAAGACGCCGATGAAGTGGTAGCGCAGGCGCTGGAGGCTTTCGAAGAGTTAGTCAAGCTCTTGGATGAATACAGAAGTACGACCGATTCTCTAAGCTGGCTTAGCGGACTTCAGGAATATACGAGAGCCTTTGTCCAGACTGGTGACGGAGCAAAAGATACAAATAGAGCCAAGATCAAGATTGATCCAAATCATCCAAAGTTGCCGTTGGCCGATATTCCTTTTCCAGTGGATGAAATAGTTGGCCAATATATGTATAGAAGATTCAGCCAGATTATGGAATTGTACTCGATGGCTGTCGGATCACTGGCTTGTATTTTGAGGCTTGATCACCTAATACCCAAGGACTTAGATTCAGCTGTAAAGGCAGCAGAGTTCGAAGAAAAGGCTGAAAGCCTAGTGCAAGAGCTTTCGGGTGAGCCGCGTGGAGATTCAAACCTACCTCTAGAGACTCAAAGTGTTTTGGGTGGGATGGTGAGGTCGGCCGATTTACTGCACCTCTCTAATTCTGCAATGCCTACAGTGAATGACTTAGACCCTTGGGAGTTAAAGATACTTCGAGACAGTGGTGTTGTGGATGTGACCTCTGACGGTCGACTTAAGTTGACCTTTAGGGATACGATTGACGTCAGTACTTTGGAGCCCAGGGCGGCTTCACAGTTAAGATTCCGTAGGCTTCGGAGTCGGATACCGCTAGCTGTGGTGCCGGATAAGGAAACTGCTGTACAGTTCTTATTATCATCTTTGGCGGCCAAGACACTCTTTAACCGAACACTGCTTGGTATAGATGGCATTGACCCCGATAGAGCTTATTCAGACTTTCTAGGCCAATTTGGAGTTGGAGTTCCCCAAGATCAAGAAGCTTTGCGGGATAGTCGCAGTTTTACTAACGATGTCTAGCTAGGTCTAACCAGCCATCTGCTTTTGGACTAATCCAAACTTGCGTAGCTGCCCAAGAACTTAATGTTGGTGTGTTTAGATTTGATTTTGGCTAGACAATCGTCCACGAGTTCGTCTGCAATGTGGCCATCAAACTCGATTACGAAACAATAATTGCCCATCGCCTCTGTCTTAATTGGTCTGGAGGCGATTCTTGTCAGGTTGATCTTGCGGGTTGCGAACTCTTGCAGAATTGAAATGAGCGACCCGGGTTTATCCTTGTCCTGGAACACGACGATCGTTGTTTTGTCGTCTCCGGTTGGATCGGGGATCCCATCTTGTGCTACCAGAGCAAACCTGGTTTTGTTTAGCTTATGATCGGCAACATCGTGATCGATTACTTCTAAACTATGGATCTCAGCAGCGAGGCTATTTGCTAGAGCAGCTGTATTAGTTTCAGATAGCGTTCGTTTTGCTGCTGCCGAAGTTGAGTTCGCTGGCTGGGTGGACGCGCCAGGCAGTTTGCTATTTAAATATTGTCTGCATTGAGCGAGCGCAACCGGGTGAGATATAACAGTCTCAACTGTGGAAAGGTCAACACCAGATGGGGCCATTAGATCGAGCTGTATATCCAGATCGACTTGTCTTGTTATGACCAGATCATGCTCGAAAACCAGAGCATCTACGGTGATATTGACGGTCCCTTCTAAGGCATTCTCGATTGCCACGAACCCGAAATCAACTTTTCCAGCTGCTGTAGCAGCCAAAATGTCGACAAATCTTGGCATATCAATTAGTTCACAGTCCGCTAAATCAGGCTGATTTTTGAGTGCTTGTTCGGTAAAGGTGCCGGCAGGGCCTAAATAGGCAATTCTTGTTTTACGGTTCACAGGGCCCTCATCCTAACAAATAGTGGGTATGGGCCGAAGGCACCATATGGCATCGGAAAAATTAATGACTCAATTAGAGCAAGAAAAGATAGAATTAATAGAGCAGATCTCAGTATTGAGACAATCTGTAGCCGAGTTGTCACGTGAAAAATCGTTGATGCTCGACGAACTTAATGGGAACCTGGCGGGAAGATCAAACAAAGTGATAATTGAAGAATTATTAGTTGAAGTAGAAGATGACCTTGCTGTCGCGTTTGACGACTATTTTGCGGCGGAGAATCCGTTCGTTGAAGGAATCAGAAAAGCACTTTACGAAGAGTAAGTTAGAGCGCTTATCGAATTATTCGAAAAATTGATGTTGATCTCATATTGGGGAGAGAAAATGGCGGCAACAAATATTGAGTCGAAGGCTAGAAACATTAGAAGTTGGTTTTCTTTAGTCTTCATAGCGGTTGTGATGATAATTGCTGGCTACTCGTTAACTGACGGTGGCGGAAGAAGCATTGTTTTCACCGGGGATGAGTTTAACATCCCTAACGAGTTGTGGGTCCTGGTGAGTGCCGCCTTGGTATTCTTTATGCAGGCAGGATTCTTATGTTTCGAAGTTGGCTTAGCCAGACCAGTTCACGCCGCAGCCGTAGCCATCAAAAACATTGTTGACTGGGGTATCTCAACACTTGCTTTTGCTTTTATCGGATTCGGCCTCATGTTCGGAAGTTCGGCTGGCGGGCTCTTTGGATTCGATCTATTTGCACTAAATGGAATTTCAGAAGCCGTTATCTTAGGAGCACAGGGCGAGCTACAAATTATTGGTCCGACATTCTTTCTATTTCAGCTAGCATTCGCCGGTACAGCTATCACCCTTGTATCAGGGTCTTTGGTCGAGCGCACAACCCTTCTAGCCTATGCAATCATTGCGCTTGCGTTGGGTCTCTTCATTTACCCGGTTTATGGGCATTGGGTGTGGGGTAACTTTATCGATGCAGACAATACTGCTTGGCTAGCTAATCTTGGATTCCATGACTTCGCTGGTGGATCAGTAGTTCACTTACTTGGCGCAACGGTCGCTTTGGTGGGTATCAAAATGATTGGTCCTCGTTTGGGGCGATTTGGTCCGAATGGCGAGCCCCGTGAGATGGAAGAGTCGAATATTGGGCTAACGCTATTAGGGACAGTAATTCTCTGGCTCGGTTGGTGGGGTTTCAACGGAGGAAGTCTCTTCGCCTTTGATAGCTCCGTTGTTAACATAATCATTCTGACAAACCTGTCAGCGGTGGCTGGACTACTCAGTGCAGGTCTTTACAGCTATCTTTTTCAGAAGCGGTACCAGTTCAGCGCCAAGTTAGTATCGGGTGCTCTCGGAGGACTGGTTGCCATTACACCAGGTGTCGACTGGGCTTCGTTCTGGGGCGCAATTGCAACTGGGCTTCTTGCAGGTATTGCAGTGAGTTGGTCTTCTGACTTCTTACTTAAGTTGAAGATCGATGACGCTCTCGGCGTGTTCCCAATCCACGGTGCTGCTGCGATTGTAGGCTTAATCGTTCTTCCAATCTTCGCACGACCTGGAATACGGGCCGACTTTGTTGGTGGCGTGCCACAACAAGTTCTTGTCCAGATTCTGGGGGTTGTCGTCTGTATTGTTTGGGCTGCCCTAACCTCGGGAGCCGTTTACTGGACGATTCGTCGCTTTGTTGGATTAAGAATCGACCCAGTAGTGGAAATGAGTGGCGCAGTAATTGACGGCGAATGGCCTTACCATGAGATAGATTTAGTCGACTCTGACAAGCAAGAGACTGCAGCGGTATAAGTCATGGAAATCGATCAAATACTTATAAAGAAGGTAGGGGGGTGGGTCCTCATTACCGAAAAAGAGTGGTTGAATCTCAAACCATCTGAGAGGGGAGAGTTTCTGGAAGGTGACAGTGTCCAGTTCTGGTCACATGGTCAGCAGATTAATCCGGCTCGAGCTGCAAAAGACTTAGATCCAAGCTGGTCACCAATGGCGACAGGGCGCATCGATGAATCGCTGCTAACTGCGGTAAACATTGTTCCTACCAGAATGTTGCCTGCGCTATATCAGCGCATCTCAGTAGCAGGTGGTTATGAGGTGCAACGCAAACTTGCAGACGAGGTGCCGAGAGCTTTGGCTCAGATCAGAGTTAGGCCAGCAGACGCTTATAATCTCAACGACCCACATGGTCTAAGCGCTTTGGCTTCAGATCTAATATGTGACGCTTATGGTGTTGCTGATTCAAGTATTATTTCTTCAGAGTTAGGTGTTTACCTCGGTAATCAGCTTTCGGCGAAGTTCTTTGATGGAGAAACTTGGAATATAAAGGCAGAGGTTCTGAGAACTTTCTCAGAAGAGTGCCCTTATATTAACCTTGACTAAGCTCCTAGGTTTAGCTGCGCTTGCCTATAAAATGGTTTTCATCAAACGCTTAGTATTCGCAGTAATTACATTTTTTACTTTTGGGCTGTTAGCAGCGCCCGCTAGTGCCCAGGTGGCTGACGAGATAGTCACAGCCCTCGAGGAGACTGGTGTCTTTGTTTCAATAGAAGAAGAAGTCGAATCTGATCTGGTCGAAACTTATGTTGACCAGATCCAGGTTGCATCTGGGATAGGTCTTGATCTCGTGATCGTAGATGTTGCCGGTAGCGAGCAAACGGCCGCTGAGTTTTCTTCAGAATTGCTACAGGTCGTTGACTACGATGTTCTTGCGTTTGACGACGGTCAGTCGTTCACCTTTGTGAGGAACGCCAACGCCCAATCGCTGGTTGATCTGGATGATTCTTTCGCATGTTCAAACGATGTAGCAACAGAGCAGTCAGATCTAGTCTCAGCTGTCGATGAGTTTGTAGTCAGCTTGGAACAGGGTTGCGAATTTGATGGGCTTGATGAAGTTGTAGAAGAAGAACGGGATTCAGTCGGAGGCGAGACTCTTCAGTTCGTATTAGAAGAGATTTCGGATGACGAAACATACGTTGGCGCCTCTAGAGATGACATCAGCGAAGAAGCACTTAGGCAAGCTGTTGCACAAGTTAATGCTGATACAGGACTCCGTCTCGTTGCCCTGGCCCCTGATAATCCACAACCTAGTGCACGTTCGTTTGCCTTAAGAGTTCAAGAAGCTACCAGCGCCGAAGTTTTGTTATTTGTGAGAGATGGTTTAGCGACTTCGTCTGTCACAGGCGATGAGACGCAGCCTCTATCATCGGAAATTAACTCCCGAGTTAGAAACCAAGGGTGCGCAACCCAATCGGTTTGGGGCATCGAAGATGAAGGACAAGCAGTCGTAGTGTTCGGAGATCAACTAGCCAATGGCTGCGGCTTCCGCCTACCAGCGCCGTTCATTGCTGCAGTTGCCGGTTTAGCGTTCTTTGCCGTATTGCTTGGCTTGGTAACCGTTAAGGAAAAGGAACACAGATCGGCAACGGTTAATAGTCAGCTGAGTCCGCCAACAAAAGATGACTTAGTGTTGTCAGTTGATGGAGATTCTTAGCTCGAAGCGTTCTGCGAGATCCACTCGTACATCGCAATTCCAGAAGCCACTCCTGCATTGATGCTGCGAGTTGATCCAAACTGTGGAATAAAGAGCAGCTGGTCTGAAGCATTTCGCATCTCTTCGGATAGGCCGGGACCCTCTTGCCCAAAGACGAATACGGTTTTAACATCAAGCTTTGCATCCGTGATCGAACGAGATCCGGGAAGATTATCGATACCAACTAGGTGCTTATCTGATTCTTTAACTTCTGCAGCAAATTCTTCAACTGTTGGGTGATGGACTACGTGTTGGTACCTGTCGGTGACCATCGCCCCTCGCTTATTCCATCTTTTTTTTCCGACAATATGGACTTTGTTAGCTAAGAATGCATTGGCTGTTCTAACAATCGTTCCGATGTTTAGATCGTGCTGCCAGTTCTCAATGGCTACTTCAAAACTATGACGATGCTTGTCGAGATCGGCCACAATGGCTTCCATGGTCCAGTAGCGGTACTTGTCTACTACGTTCCGACGATCCCCGTTCGCTAGGAGTTCTGGATCGAAATTTGCTCCGACTGGCCATGGTTTCGGATAGGGCCCCACGCCCACTGTTTGGCTAGGTTTGTCCTGTCCAGAATTCGACACCATTTGACCATATCTAGGTATCTTCAATTTTTGTGTGAAATATGCCTGTAGATGCTTAAAAAGGGGATAGTCCGTCCGACCTATAAAGCATGAAGATCCTTAAGATTTCGTTGTTTCTCGTCGGTGTATGCGCACTAGCTTTTGGGTTGACTTGGGTTCTTGTGGGTTCTACCGAAGATTCGAATCGTGCTTCTGGGGATGGTTCTGATGAAGACGGCGACATAGTAAACGTGGATCTTGAGCAGGTGCCAGAGTACTTGGCATTTGAGACTGTTTTTTCGGCCGGTGAAGTTTTTCAAGTCGGTGACTCCGATGCCACTGAGTTTCTAGAAGAAGATGAAGACAATGAATTGGATTCAGAGTTTCTAGCGGGGAGCGAACTAGATCTACTTCCGGAAGATGATGATGAGGACGAAGACGACGAAAACGATGGCGACGAAGACCAGGACGAAGAAGAGGATGAGGAAGAGTCCGATGATTCTGAAACAGAAGAGCTTGACTTTCCAAGTGAGTTCTCCGAAGAGTTGGACGAAGAACTCGAAGACATTCTGGATGAATACAACCTTGACTTTGACGAAGTCAACCTATCGACTGTCGAAGCTGGAGATAGAACATCACTATCAGAAATTGCTGGAACAATAGATCCAGGAATTTACGTAACGCCAGTTGAGACAACAGATTGTAGCTATGAACTTACCAGGATTGCTGAAGATGGATCTGTTCAGTTGATTGGTTCTGACTCAATTACCGAGGGTCGTCTAATGGTCCACATTAATGGAGTCGAGCCAGACTTCTTCTATTCAACCCCTGGTTGTGGTGAGTGGTCAGAGTGGAGTGAGCTGGCTGAGCCACTTTCGGCAATCGACAACGGTGATTATTGGATTGGGGATCTAGTTCAAGGGACATGGCAGGCCGGTGATGGCTGTAGTTGGGAGAGAGTGTCTGACTTTAGAGGGGCTCAGCTTGCCGATATTGTTGAAGCTGGAATTGGTCAAGATCAGTTTGCTATAAGTGAATCTATGACCGGCGTCAGGGTGAGAAACTGCATCAACCCTTCATTCTTGCTTGATGAAGCAATCCCTGAAGAGCTTGCCTTCGTAGATGAAGTATTTGAGGTTTCCGAAAGCGGTCGAATCACTCGACGTTAGGTTGCTTGTTTACTTCTTCAGCTATCTCACTTATAGAAAATTCGTTTGTCATCGACGATGAACGAATTGGTGCTGTCTCCACATCTGGTCTTTCACTTCTCTTCACATGAGTGTCGTCTTGTCGTAGCCAGATTGTTCGTTGCTGAAATGGCATTTCAATGCCAGCTTCTTCCAAGGCTTCCTTAATTCTCAGTCTCAGTTCTCGAGCTACAGCGAATTGCTCGGCTGGATCTGTCTTGACAACTAGTCGGATGCTAACGCCATCTGCCCCAAGATCTTCAACACCCCATACTTCGGGAGCATCGATAATTTGTCCCTTGGTGAAGCTTTTGTCATGCCAAAGGTTATCGGCAACTCGCTGGATAATACCTTCGGCTCTTCTTAGATCCGTGTCGTAGGCAACATTGACATCTATTACGGCTCGTGACCATAACTGTGACTTATTGGCTACTCGCGTGATCTCCGAGTTCCTGATGTGCCAGACCGTGCCGTTTACGTCTCGAACTGTAGTTGTTCTTAAAGAGACGTCTTCAACACGACCGGTAACTTCTCCGAGGTCGACTACGTCACCGACGCCGAATTGGTCTTCGAAAAGCATAAAGAATCCGGACAAGAAGTCTGCGACCACTCTTTGTGCACCGAAACCTATAACAATTCCGAGGACACCTGCACCAGCAAACAGTGGGCCAAGGGAGACTTGGAATTCATTGAGGATAAAGAATACTGCTGTCACCCAAACCACAACTGTGGCCAGAGATTGAATAACTGCGATGAGTGTTTCGGCTCGTCTCAGTGCTCTCTCGATAGTGACAGGTGTAGCGTCATCTTCTGAACGGGCGATTCGGTGGGCGCTTGTCTTGGCCAAGCTGGTGACGCCCGTTCGGATAAAGAAACGCAGCAGTTGCAAGATTACGACCGCCAATACAAGAATCACTAGTACTCGTATTGGAACTAGTAGCCAGGTGTCAAAGAATGAGGCTAGTTGTTCTGATTCGGTCTGTTCGAAAATGAACTCACATAAGAGTCCTGGATCAGATCCACAAGCTTGGTCAATTTGAGCAATCATCAACGGCCCAGGCTAGCTAACTGAATTTCGTCGACAACTTAACTTATGTAACTCAGCCGTTTATTTGTTAGACATCAATTCCACCAGCTTTTGGGCGGTATTCCAATTGCGTGCCGTGGCGGTCACGCCAAATAAGCTTTCTGGAACTTTGATAGTTGCTTTTGATGACCAGGAGTCCTTTTTGTAAAGCACATACATGTGTCTACCTTTGACTGCTATTTGGTCGGGTTCGTAGATGGATGTATCCAGTGCCTGGGCCTTTGACGCAGAAACGCTTCCGTCCAAATACATAACATGCAGCCTCTTAGGCTCGAACTTGGTGAAAGGGTTGTTCTTGATCGCTGCTTCTATTTGAGCCTTCTTTTGTACAACAACCGGGATATCTAGCCCAAATTTTGATTCCACTAGGTTTGAGATAGTGGAGGCTTCAACGACATGGTCTGCTCCAACCACAACATTTCCGCTATTTAAGTAGGTGACAGTGTCTGGATAGCCGATCCCCGCTAACGCCTCTTTCAGCTCTCCCATCGGTACCTTATTGTGGCCTCCCACATTGATTCCTCGTAGCAAGATCGCACTTTTCATAGATCTCAGGTTAGCTGAGGTGATAGGGACTATGTCTCACGTAGCTTATTTGCAAAAAGCCTCTGCACAACTACCCTTAATAGAGTGGTATTAAAGGGCATTGAAGCAGCGTTAGAAAAACTTGTAGAAGGTACCTTTTCGCGTGCATTTAAGTCAGAGCTGCAGCCAGTTGAACTAGGTAAGCGCCTAATCAAAGAGTTGGAGTCAGCACGCAAGTTAGATGTAAACGGCCGCTCAATTGCACCGAATCATTACTTGTTTAACTTGGCACCTTCTGATCACGAGTCTTTCGAACCAATCTCAGAGTCCTTGATTAAAGAGCTCATGGCGAGCGCTAGAACTTACGCCCGCGACAAAGATCTTGGTTTCGTAGGCCCGTTGGAAATTCTGATTGAGTCCGACGATCGTGTCAAAGTCGGAATGTGTACGGTTCATCCGACGTTCGATGAGACTCTCGACGAATCCGCTAAGTCCGATGCCATCCTTGAAGGATTGGCAGGTGCTACCTATGAGCTCTACCTGAGAGATATGGTAATTGGTCGTCAAACAGATTGTGACGTGGTTCTAGCTGATGAGAATGTTTCTCGCCGTCATGCTGAACTTATCCCATCAGCAGACACATTTGAGCTTTCAGACCTTGGTTCTACCAACGGCATCAAAGTAAATGGTAAGACATGTGGTCGGGCAGTACTTAAAGATGGCGATGCAATTGAGATCGGGACTGTGAAGCTCTGGTTTAGACAATAAAGGGCAGCCTTGCCCATAGTTGTCGTTGACTGTTTGCTAGCCCGATACCCTGATAGGTAGTGGAAGATCCAATCCTTACCCTATTTAAGTGGGGATTTTTACTTTTGATATACCTGTTCTTCTTTCGCGTGCTTCAGGTGGTGTGGAAGGGTTCAACAACGCGTGTCTCTGTTCAACAGGTTCAGGCTTCTCGAGACTTCCGCAAAAATAGGCCGAGCGTCGGTCGAGCACCAAAGGCAGCAAGGCCATCGACGCTGCGTGTCCTGGAACCCTCGGACCAACAAGGCAAGATCTACGAAGTTTCTAGTGAACTAACAATTGGTAGAGCAAAGAGTTGTGACCTAGTTTTCGAAGATTCTTTTATTTCCCAAGAGCATGTCAAGATCACTAAGAACTCGAAGGGACTTGTAGTCGAAGATCTTGGTTCGACCAATGGAACATTTTTGAATAATCAAAAGCTTAGAGGACCGAAACAGGCGTACCTGGGTGACAGAGTTCGCCTTGGGAATATATTGATGGAGCTAACATGAGCTACCGTTTAGTCGGAGCAGCCGCAACGGATGTCGGCAACCTTCGAGAAGTCAATCAGGACAGAGGATTCATATCAAAGAATTTATTCGCTGTTGCTGATGGCATGGGCGGACACCTTGGCGGCGAAGTTGCTTCAACACTAACTATCGAACATTTCGAGACAGCTTCTACTGATTTTGAGCCTGGACTGCTTCAAGAATTAGCATCTGACGCGAACAAGCAGGTCTACGAAAAGTCTGCGGACCGAGACTTGATGGGCATGGGTACAACTCTTGTTGCCATAGGGCTTCATAGCGATGGCAGGGTTGAAATGATAAACGTCGGCGATAGCCGCGGTTATTGGCTTCGACAGGGCAGCATGGCTCAGGTAACAAGAGACCATAGCTTTGTTGGGGACTTACTTGAACACAACGAAATTACTGAACAAGAAGCTTTGGTTCACCCTAAGCGCAACATAATTACGAGAGCACTTGGGATTGGTGCACAACTTCAGATAGATACGTTCGCTTTAAACGTTTCAGTTGGCGACCGTTTCTTGCTTTGCAGCGATGGCCTGACAGATGAAGTTTCCGAGACAGAAGTCAAGAGAGTTCTGATGGAAGCTGAGACCCCAGCAGAAGCTTGCCAGGTGCTTGTAACTTCGGCTTTGGCCAATGGTGGAAAAGATAACGTCACCGTATTGGTTGTTGATGTGGTCGAAGCATCTTCCGATGAGGACGAAGTTGTGCCAGCGACTGTCGGCTCAATCGATGGGCTAAACCAGGCTTCTGTCGATGGTGGAGAGTTTGCTCCCGAACCAGTCGTTGTGGATGAGCCGCCGGCTCCGCCAGAGATTGATGAACTAGATGCTGAGTTAACACAGTCGATTCTTTCCGCAGATGCTGCCGCAAGAGGTCGCATTCGGTGGATGGGTGTCGGCGCAGTAATTGTTGGAGCATTAATAGCTTGGTTGGTCATAGACCGCTTCTTGTCCGACGAGTCGGACGAACCCGAGGTGGTTATTGATGAAAGCGAGTCAGGCGCTCTATTCGGGGGAGAAGTTACCTTAGCTCCGACCGATGATCAGGATGAAGACAGTGAAGAAGATGAAGTATCGCCCGATGACGAATCTTCGGATAACGAGTAGAGCTAGATGAAGCCTAGAAACATCGAATTCGGATTGTTAATTTTAGCGGCCGTCATTGCCTCTGCCGGTTACTACTTAGCTTCACTTGGAGCAACGGCTGAGATACCTGTGGACGTCTTACCATTTTTCTTAGTAGTTCTGGTTTTGTTCTTCGTGACCCACTTGTTCATCCGCTTTGCTTTGCCATTTGCGGACGGTCTTATCTTTCCGTTAGTGGCGTTGCTTAACGGCCTCGGTTTCATGATGATCTCTAGGCTTGACCCTGACCTGGCTATTTTCCAAGCCGCCTGGACATTCCTTGGGTTGATAGCGTTCGTGGGGTTCGTAACTATTATTTCGGACTTAAAGGCGTTGGAACCCTACCGGTACACTTTGGCTGCCGTGGGCGTTGCAGCACTATTGCTACCTTTGGTTCCAGGTCTTGGAGCTGAGATTAATGGTGCAAGAATCTGGGTTCGTATCGGTCCAGCATCAATACAGCCTGGTGAAATAGCAAAGGTTATATTGGCGACATTCTTTGCCAGTTATCTAGCAGAGAAGAAGGATCTTCTATCCCTTAAAGCACATCAATTTGGGCCTATCGGGCTGCCGGCCTTTAAGTACTTTGGTCCGCTACTTTTTGCTTGGGGTCTTACGCTCGTAGTCATGGTGCAGCAAAGAGATTTGGGAACTTCGCTACTCTTCTTTACTTTGTTCTTGGTAATGGTCTATGTAGCCACGGGTAGATCTATCTATGTTTTCTCTGGGCTCAGCCTTTTCTTAGGTGGAGGTTTCTTGGCCTGGTTGTCGTTTGGACACGTACGAGTTCGTGTCGCCACCTGGCTCGATCCCTTCGCCGATGTAAGTAACACTGGTCACCAGATCTCGCAGGCACAATTTGCGTTGGCAGACGGTGGACTGACAGGAACTGGGCTTGGATTAGGCACCCCTAACAAAATTCCAGTGGTTGAGTCGGACATGATTTTCGCAGCATTTGGCGAAGAGCTCGGTTTGTTAGGCGCAACATCAATCTTGGTTATCTTTCTACTGTTTGTTTCTTCGGGAGTTCGAATAGCACTAAGTGCAGGATCCGAATTTGAACGGCTTCTATCTACTGGGCTAGTACTGCTCCTGGGTTTTCAGGCGTTCGTAATTATTGGCGGAACCCTGCGGGTCCTACCTTTAACAGGTGTCACACTGCCGTTTGTTTCTTACGGAGGCTCATCGTTAATTTCTAACTATGTGATTTTGGCTATTCTGATGAGAATTTCTCACAACTCCGTAGTTGCGGCAGCAGATGAACTGATTGCGAGTTCCGATGATTCTTCCTAGACCTGCTCGATATCTTTTGTTAGCCCTTCTAGCGGTTGGCTTCTTTGTGCTTATCGAGTTCCATTCCTCCCTTAGCTCAACCGTAATTGGCCTGATCATCGTGGGAATGCTCGCAATCGTGATTGGACTCTTCTACTTCGTTGGTCGAGAGATGTCGCCACTACACAACGTGACAGCCGTACTGCTATTGGGTTTTTTCATTTTATTTTTACAGCTTAATAGGATTCAAGTTCTCCAAGCTTCAGAGGTACAAGCAGTTCCAGGCAATAACAGACAGACAGAGAGAGTCTTCGGCGATGAGCGCGGAGAGATTTTGTCTTCAGACGGAGTTGTTGTAGCTTTTTCTGAGCCAGCAACTGAGAGTGAGACGTTTGATTTCCGTCGGGTTTATCCTCACGGTGAACTGTATGCGCATACCGTAGGTTATGTCTCTTTAACTTTCGGTTCTGAAGGGATAGAGCAGTCTTATCAGGACGCTTTGGTCGCCGACACAGGTGAGCTTGGTTTGGTTTCTGGTGGAGAACCGACTGATTTAGTTCTTGGTATTAATCACGAACTTCAGTTGGCCGCTCGAGAGGCACTTAAAGATCCCGAAACTGGGGCTGATCGGAACGGATCGGTAGTTGCCTTAGATCCAAGAACAGGTGAGATCCGTGCTTTGTGGAGCTACCCGAGTTTCGATCCGCAACCATTGGCAAGCTTAAGCAGTAGGGAAGCTCTAGACGCTGTCGCAGAAATAGAGCCGAGCACTGATCTTGGCGGTATCCAATGTCTAGACACCCCACGTTGCCCTAAGGCGTATGGGGATAGGCAATCGCCTGGCTCGACTTTTAAGGTTGTGGTTGGCGGGGCGGCTTTAGATAGTACTCCAATCGAGTTAGACAGCCCGGTTTTCCCATCTGTAGAAGCGTTTAACTTGCCCGATGGTGGGGCCACGATTAGCAACTACAACAATGCTAATTGTGGAGGTCCACTGCTGGTCTTGATCGCTAGATCTTGTAATGCAGGGTTTGCTCAGATAGCAATCGAAGACGTTGGTCCTGATCAACTGATTGCTCAGGCTGAGCGCTTCGGGTTTAACACTAAGATTCCACTTGACGTTCCTGAGAGCGACGTTGTTGCTAGCAACTTCCCGACTGACTTTGGTGAATTCCGAGGAGATGGTAGAGGGTTTGATTTGTTCGATAAGTCGAATGATCTCGGGCAGACTGCAATTGGTCAATTTGAGGTGCAGGCAACACCATTAAACATGGCATTGGTAGCAGCCGGCATTGCTAACGAGGGAACCATTATGGTTCCACGTATTGTTGCTGGGGAGGCCGTTGATGACACAACGCTTGACCCGTTTGAACCTCAAGAGTGGAGAGATGCAACCACGCGAGCGTCTGCCAATGATCTACGCGACGCTATGTTTGAGGTGGTTAGAAACGGTACCGGAACAAATTTACAAATTGAAGGTTTGGATGTTGGAGCAAAGACCGGTACTGCCGATGTTGGCGACGATGTGCACGCTTGGGTGATTTCGTTTGCTGGTCCGGTAAACGCCGACCCAGAGCTTGCTGTAGCGGTTTTGGTCGAGCGACAACAAGGTGAAGCTGGCATTACGGGTGGACGTGTAGCTGCACCAATTGCCCGAGAATTGTTTGAAAACTTCTATGGTTTGGATTCTTAAAGGTAGTTTTTGATGCTTACACCAAATCAGTTCAGAATCTCTATAGCATTGGTGTTTCAGTGACTAACGGTAATCAATCCCGCCCCGTGTTAAACGGAAGATATGAACTACACCGTCGCATTGCGCGTGGAGGTATGGCCGATGTCTATCTTGCGCGTGACCAGTTACTAGATCGCCCTGTAGCGGTCAAGGTCTTATTCGCACAGTTTGCTGCCGAACCTTCTTTTGTCGCTCGCTTTAGGCGTGAGGCGCAGGCTGCCGGAAAACTCAATCATCCAAACATCGTTGCGGTTTACGATTGGGGTGAACACGAAGATACATACTTTATTGTTATGGAGTATGTCGAAGGTAACACCCTTGCTGACATGATCAAGAGTGAGGGTTCGGTCGACCCGGCCAAGGCAGCTCGCCTAGCTTCTGATGTGGCTGGAGCACTTGGATTTGCTCATCGTAACGGCACCGTACATAGAGATGTAAAGCCCGGCAACATTATGATCACCACCGAGGGTCAGGTAAAGGTTGCTGACTTTGGTATCGCTCGTGCCTTTGGGGTCGCTGAAGACGAACTTACCCAAACAGGTTCTGTTATGGGGACTGCTAGCTACTTCTCGCCTGAGCAAGCACAAGGCAAGAACGTTGACCCTCGATCAGATTTGTACGCTCTTGGTGTAGTGCTTTTTGAGATGCTGACTGGCTCAACACCTTTTGTTGGGGACACACCAGTAGCAGTCGCTTATAAGCATGTTCAAGAACAGGCCCCGTTTGCAACTGAGAAAAACCCGGCAGTTCCAAAGGAACTTGCAGCAGTTGTTAACCAGTTGCTCCAGAAGGACCCGAGAGCTCGCTATCCTGCTGCGGCAGAAATCCAGACCGATCTAGCCAACTTTTTAGCAGGACGACCGCTCGTTGGTTTGCGTGGCGATGCTATGGCCGCTGTGTCACAGCAAAACCAGACTCAAGCGATGCCTGCTACACAAGTTATGGACCAAGCTGGTGGTTCTCAGTCGATGCAGACGCTGCATGACACCGGAAGCATCAAAGCTGTAATCGATACTTCGCGTGCGATTCCAGTGACTGCTGCTGGAGGTCAAGCTGAAGCTCTCGAGGAGTACTACGAACCGCCAAATCGTTCTGGGGCATTCATTGTAATGCTGGGCATTCTGGCTGCTGTATTGGTTGGCCTTATTGGATTCATTATCGTCACCGTTACTGGAGACTCCGATCCAACAGAAGTAACCGAAACTACAAGAGAAGTTCCTGACGTTATTGGGCAAGAGTTAGAGACAGCTTTGTTAGAGCTTGAAACTGCAGGTTTCGAGGTTATGACAATGTTCCAGCCAAGCGATGAGCAGGAGCCTGGGTTAGTCTTTGCAACTAATCCAGCAGTGCAGTCGGAGCAAGAAATTGGAACCACGATTGTTGTATTTGTTTCGCAGGAAGCAGATGAGTTAATCGAGATACCTAACCTTGCAGGTGTCGCCGAGTCTGAGGCTAGGCAGCGACTCGCTGATTTAGGGATCACAAATTTCCAACGCAACGAAGAGAACTCAGACGAAGAGATCGGCACTGTGGTTAGGACCGAGCCTGGCGCTGGTGAGGAGTGGGACCCAGCGAGTGACGGGTTCAGCGTAGTAATTTCTCTTGGTCCTGCTGAGGCAACGGTTCCAGACGTAGCTGGGCAGAGCGTAACCGAAGCTCAGCAGACTCTCGATGATGCAGGATTCAGTCAAGTTCTAATTCGTGAAGCTGACGCCGAGCTAGTGCCGTCAGATCTTGCACGTTTGACTGCGGTAAGGACGGAGCCAGCAGCTGGAGAAGACGCAGGCTTTGATTCCGAGATAGAAGTCTTCCTTTCTAGCGGTGACCCTCGGGTTATCATGCCAAACCTTGCAGGCAATACCCGCTTAGAGGCAGAGGAGATTTTGATCGAAGCAGGGTTCTTGCGGGATAACTTTATGTTGACTAGCGAATTCACAAACGATGCCTCACTCGCTGGTCGCGTTATCTCCCAGACCCCCGCCGCTGGCTTCCCTCAGAACATTAATGATCCAATCACATTCGCAATTGGGGTCCTCAACGATGGAACGCCTACAACCCCAACTACTACCGATAACTCAACGTCTTCTTCTAGTAGCTCGTCGTCAGCGTCATCGTCTTCAAGCAGTTCGTCTAGCTCTAGCGTGAGTTTGCCACCAGGCGCCCCATAGTCTTTCGTAGCTAGCGGCTTAGAAAGTTAGCGATCATGTTGTGTCCGTACTGGGTCAGAACTGACTCGGGATGAAACTGAACGCCTTCGATATCAAGTGCTTTGTGCCTCAACCCCATAATCAGTCCAGACTCGGACTTGGCTGTTACTTCGAGTGTGTCTGGGATTGTTGTTTCGTCGACAGTTAGTGAATGGTAACGGGTTGCCGTTAGTTCATTAGGCAAGTCTTTGAATACGCCCGTACCGTTGTGGTCAACCATCGAAGTCTTGCCATGCATGATTTCCTGGGCTCGTACGACTGTTGCACCAAAGTGTTCGGCAATACACTGATGGCCTAGACAAACACCAAAAATCGGCTTGGTCTCGGCGAAGGTCTCCAACACGTTGTTGCTGATTCCAGCATCTGCTGGGGTTCCGGGCCCAGGGGAGATCAGGATCTTGTCAGGGTTGAGATTTTCTACTTCCGTTATGGGTACATCGTTGCGCAGAACAGTAACTTCGGCACCTAGCTCGTATAGATACTGAACAAGGATGTAAACGAATGAATCATAGTTGTCTATTACTGCCACGTGCTTAACCACAGTGGCTAACCATAGCACTTGGCGAGCCGGTACTACCAGTGATGGAATTACATCCTTGTTATCCACACCTGTGTAGTTTGAATAACACCTATGTAGTCATCGTATTTAAGCTATTTAACTGGGGAAATGCAAGCCATGAAACTACATAGGTGTAAATACATCAATGAGATATCCACAGGGTGTGGGTTATAGTTCAGTTTCGATGAGATCCATCGGTTCAGTGCAGTGTTTAGGCGACTCTGGGACAGCATCGTTGGCTAAGGTCATCTTGATTTCTGTACCACAGCTACTACAGCGATATTTGAGTCTGACTGACCGAAGCTCTCCAGGGGGAGGAGGTTCAGGAACGGGTCTAGATAATGCGCCGAGGACGGTTAGTCCCACCATGAATATCGCAAGCGAGATAGTTACTGAGACGATGACTCTGACAGGGCTATCTTGAGTAACTAGTAGAACAAGGAGTACTGCTGCAAAGGTGGCGAATATAAATCGATTACGCCTCTTCTGATGGGCTCGATCTCGTATCTTTGCAGTTGAGTGAATAGGAGTGTCGTCGTCTGTAGCTGGGACAGTTCCCATGGTTCGAAGCTGTTTAGCTGGAAAGTCACTGTGCTCCATACCGCAATTCTAGACAGTGTTTATGTCTTCCGGTATTTGTACCAATAATCACTAGAATGAATTAGGCCCTTTTGGAGGTGGCATCAGTGGAAACAACTGTCGAAGATCGAATCGAGTCTCACAACATATGCGAGAACTTCTTAGCTACTGTTCAAGCTGCAGGCGAAAGAACTGCAATCAGAGTTCCGGTTGCGGATGGTTCGTTGGAAGAGGTTTCATACTCGGAGCTGGCTGACCGAATCGCAAGAGTAGTAACTGCTCTAGGCGACAGAGGGGTTAGTCAAGGTGACCATGTCTTGTTGATGATGACTAACCGTATTGAGTTTCACATAGCTGATCTTGCTTGTTTGTTCTTAAGGGCGACTCCTGTTTCGGTTTACAACTCATCCTCGACTGACCAAATTTCAGATGTAATTGAGCAAACAGAAGCAAAGATAGCAATCGTCGAAGATCAGTTCGGGCTAGCAGTCACAAAGGCAAAGGATCAAAGTAGTTCTTTATCTTCCATCGTTTCCGTTGGCGACTCGTTTGAAGGATCTGACGTTGCCTTCGACGAACTCCTGGCCTCAGAATCCGCCGACTTAGAGTCGTTAGCCGCTGCAGTGCAAGGCTCCGATGTTGCTACTGTCATATTCACATCTGGTACTACCGGTCAGTCGAAGGGGGTCGTGCTTGATCATGACAACTTGACTTGGACTGTTGCATGTTTGCGACGTACTTTGAATCTGGATTTCTATATTGGGCAGCGTCTTATTTCTTATTTACCAATGGCGCACGTAGCTGAGCGCACTGTGTCTCACTACACAGGTTTAATTTCTGGTTTTGATATTACTTGCTGTCCAGAACCAACCCAGGTTGCTGAATTTGCTAGGACAGTACGGCCCACGATTTTGTTTGGTGTTCCTAGGGTTTATGAAAAGATCTATAACAAGGTTTTGGCAAATTTGCAGGGGGAGAACCCAACCACGCTTTCACGTTTAGCGGGCGCTCTTAAGTTCAAGTTGTTCAAGAAGAAGATTCTTAACAAGACTGGTCTCGACGAGTTGGTGGTGGCGGCCTCGGGTGGTGCTGCTCTTTCGCCTGTAGTAATGGAATGGTTCCAAGAGCTTGGTCTGCCTATCTCTGAGATCTATGGACTTTCAGAAACAAGTGGGCCGCTAGCTTGGGCTCCATTTGATGTCAAAGTTGGAAGTATCGGTCCAGCCTGTCCGGGAATTGAAATGCGCTTGGCCGATGACGGGGAGATCATGTGTCGTGGAGGCAATGTCTTCCATGGATATTTGAACCGTGATGACCTAACTAGTCAGGCGAAAGACAGCGATGGTTGGTTTGCGACCGGAGATATTGGTGTTATTGACGATGACGGCTACCTGAAGGTGGTAGATCGCAAGAAGGAAATACTAGTAACTTCAGGCGGGAAGAATGTCTCGCCTACAGCTCTTGAGAATGCTCTCAAGTTGATTCCAATGGTTTCCCAAGCTGCGGTAGTCGGCGATGGTAGGAAGTTTATTTCTTCTCTTGTCACCTTGGATCCAGAAGCTGCTGAGTCTTGGTGTGCATCTAACGGTATTCAGGTCAACTCGATGTCAGAAATAGCTAACTCGGCAAAGGTGCGGGAAGTTATTGATTCTGAAGTCAACAGTGTGATGGGACAATTCAGCCAGGCTGAGCGTGTAAAGAAGGTACATGTACTCGATCATGACTGGGAACCAGATACTGCCTGTTTGACTGCGACTTCAAAGCTCAGGCGACGGGTTATAGAAAAGACGTACGCCGCTGAGATAGAAAGCATGTACGAGTAGAGACTAATTTAGTCGTATCTTCAAGCCAGTCCGGCCGACCCCGTTGCTATAAGCTGCAACAAGCAGCTAGACTTAGTCTCATAATTCAACTACTATAAGTCAACGAGGACTTGCAGGAGAGACACTTGCTTGACCTCGACGAGCTCTTAAAGCCCGACAACAACAGATCTAAATCTATAGATCGCGCTGGCACATTTGACCAGAAAAGCGGCTCGAGCCGAAGGCCGATTGTATGGTCGGGGAAAATCGATAGTAAGAAGCAGCGTCTCCATAGTGTCATCCTTGGTGTTGTTGGACTACTCGCAGCTGTACTGGCTACACAGGTTTGGAGTGCCAATGACGCTAGAACAACTGTGGTAGTAGCAGCCAATGACCTAGCGCCAGGCGAAGTTATCACGGCCTCTGATATTAAGTTGATTGAGGCAGATCTGATTTCAACTATGTTTGAACAACGTTCTGATGTTGTCGGCCAACGGGTGAGAGAACAGGTACTGGCTGATGAACCAGTCCTTATGAGCGATTTAGGTGATGGGATCGAACTTCCAGAAGGACTAGTGGTTTCCGGTTTGTCTGTCAGGCCCGGGGCCTACCCTGCGGTGGATCTTGTTCCTGGCGATAGCGTCGATGTTACTGGCGTAAACCCTGTTACGGGTGTGGCGGAACTTATAGCCGATGATGTTCAAATATTTTCTGTTGGCACTTCAGGATTTGGAACAGATGAGCTGTTTATCTCTGTGGCAGTATCTCCGGCTCAATCACTTCGGATAGCTAACTCTGTGAACCAAGCCGAAGGAGTTCGTATAGCGCTAAGGGCTCAAAGTGACAGCTGAACTTGACCTAGACAATATTGAGTTAGATGAGTTAGTGGACCTCACCTCTAGTGAGGCTGTTCGCTACTTGGAAGAAATAGATAGCAGTAGCCACGAAACAGTTCTCGCTGCTCATACTGCGTCGGCTACTAAGGTGATCGGAGAAATTGTCGAAGATGGTTCTTCTCTAGACTCTCCGACCGCTGAGAGGCTGGTAGCGCATTTGGTGGACAGATCGATGGGGTTAGACCTTATCGGTAAAGTCGATGCATTGTCAGGCCAGGGTATCAGCGATCTATTCATAAAGGGATCTAATCGAATAGTGGTTCACTATCGAGATGGAACTCGTAAGTCTTTTTCGTCCTGGGTTACTTCAAATGACCAACTACATGACGAAGTTAGTATCTTAAGGTCACGCACGGGGGCGGTTGCGCCGTTCGACAGACACCACCCTCACTTTGATAGTCTTACAAACGCTGGGGTGCGAGTCAACGGAACTTATTGTGCTGATGGGTCCATCGAATTGTCGTGTCGCTATCCCGACCGCAACATTGAAGGTCTTAGTGACCTATCGCAGTTAGGGATGTTTTCTCAGCGAACTGCAGATTTCTTAGGAGCGTCGGTCAGGGCAAACTTGAACATAATTATCTCTGGCCCGACTGGTGCTGGGAAAAGCACTTTACTTAAGTGTCTACTTCGTGAACTCCCAGAATTGACGAGGGTGGTTACAATCGAGGATTCACCTGAGTTGGATCTCTCAAGGTCTAACTCGGAGATTGATGTTGTTGAACTGGTGGTTCAGTCATCAAATATTGATGGTGCAGGAGGGGTTAGTTCTCGGCAGCTGTTTGCGAATGCCCTACGTCTGAGTCCAGATCGAATAATTGTCGGTGAAGCGCGAGATGAAATAGCTAGAGAGTTGCTCACATCTATGTCTGCAGGGAGTACCGGTTCGCTATCAACGATCCATGCCCGATCTCCGAGGGCTGTAATTGACCGGTTGATTGAATGTTCTCAATTGAGTTACCAACTCGTTACAGAGTCGGTTCGCAATGGTGTAGATCTCTTTATCCACACCGATTTTTCTGGCAATCAACGCTGGATATCCCACATAACTGAGGTGTCTCAGACCAGAGAGGTTGACGGACTCCTGCGTCTACGGCCAATATTTGATTGTGAATCACCTGAGTTAGTGGCTAGATGTTCTCCAAAGCCAAGTGACTCTTTACAGCGTCGTCTTTGGGAGTTTGGATGGCGTTAAGGATTGGATTCATCGCTCTTTGTATTTTCGCAGCGGTTGCGGTGGTCGCCGTCGTGTTAGCACTGATTAGTCGTCGGAGTATTATCACCGTGCGGCAAGTGGGCTTGATAGTGGTATCAGTGTCAGTTTCGAGTTCGTTGTGGCTGATCTTGACTTCGTCAGTGTCTCTTGAGTCGGCATTGCAAGTAGCTGTCGTGGCAACCGCACTGTTGGTATTTGCTGGCACTGTCTATGTTCAAAGGGTTCGTTCTAAGAGGATCGTTAAGTTGGAGGATCTAGCACACCTATCACAGATGATCTCTGACTTAATTGCCGGCGGTTCCGATATCGGTCAGGCAGTTTCTCATTCCCTTAAGCTAAACCAGGCAGAGTTTGATTTGGGTGAATTTAGTTTTGATCAAGCTGTTGACGAGAGTGGTCTGGAAAGAGCGTTATATGATCTAGCGGGTCTCGTTAAGGAAACTAGTCTCCATGTCTTAATTGCTCACCTGTTGTTAGCTATAACAACAGGTTCGGCGTCAGTGCAATCGGCAGCTATCGAAGCCGCTGATCAGGCACAGTTAGCCATCGAACGAGAGTTAAACCAACTCTTAGCTTTGTCTAGGAACCAATTTGAGTTACGGGCTCTTTCGATCTTAGTGGCAGTTGGCGTGCCACTTACTGGCTGGTTGACTCGAGGTGGTTCCGTTGACCTTGATCCAGTGATATATCTTGGGGTTGTTGGTCTTATCGTTTTCGTTGCGGGACTTTCAGCCGTCTGGTTAAGCCTCGGGAATACAAACCGTGGCTTCTTTCTCGAGGCGAATGAAATTAGTGGTCGCAATGTCTAGTCTCGCTCTTTTCGTTGGCTTAGTAATAGTTTCAATAGTTTTGGTCGCTGCTGGCATCTACGGATTGACAACTGGAACAAAGCTTTGGTCTTTGAAGATAGCTGTATGGTTCGCTATCACTTGTTTAAGTTTCGGTCTCGTTGAATTTCTGGTCATTGGTTTAGGTGGTTCACAAACTTGGGCAACATTCGCCGGGTTGGCCGGTGTGTTACTTTCTTTAGGCGGCTTTCGGCTAGACGCACTAACAAGGAGAAGGAACCAAGCAGTTGTTCGTAAACAGCACTTGGGTGTACTTTCGCAACTTGCTAGCGCCGGAGTCGCTGCAGGCGCTGACATTGGCATGGCTATTAAAAGTTCACTAGAACTACCAGGTGACAAACAGTGGAGAGAACTGAGATACGCAGTTCTGGGACAGTATGATCCTGGCTATATTTCTCACAGCAGGCTTTCATCTCGGTTGAGAGAAGTTGGAGAGACCTGGGATCTGCCTGAGTTGGCAAGGCTTGCAGACATTGTCGCCGTGTCTGATGTTGGAGGATCATCGAAGCATGCGTTAGAACGTTTTTCACAGTCACTTACTCGGTCTGTTGGGGCGGATACGTTACGTGATGGTGCTCAGCGGAGTCAGGCGATGCTAGTGCCAGTCGGCTTACTCTTTAGCGCATTCGCAATCTTGTTGATAACTGTTTGTATCCAACTGATATCGGGGTTGAGTATATGAGACAGCTTAACGAGACACAGCGAGCTACACCGAGTGCGATCGAGTTGATCATCGGCATTGCAATTGTTGGGCTAGGTATCTTGGTGTTAGTCCAAGTTTCGATAATCGCTTTGGCGCAGTTAAGGGCAGAATCAATTGCCCGACAGGGAGCAAGAGCTGCTGCGCTGTCAGCAAGCGAGGAAGCACTGGAGAGCTCTTTGCGGCAATCGGAGAATGGGAACGTTTTTGAACTCGATGATTGGAGACTTCTTGAGGGTGAGGAGTCTGTTGAGCTATTCGTGACAGGTAGTGCTTACAGCATTGTTCTTTTTAAGATCGATGTTTCGGCGAGTTCCAAGATCGGGGTTGTGCGTTAATGCAGTCTTCGAGTGGGCCACAGCCACTGAGCTACATAGCAGTGTTGTTGGTCGCTGTAATCGTGGTGATAGTTTCTCTGATTGTTTTAGTCCGTAATCAGGTCAGTCTGGAAGCAACTGCGAATGAACAGGCGCGACATGCCTTAGGGGCAACGGTGGCTGCTGAAGATTTGAGCACAGGTGTTCGCAATGCCAGAAGTGTTTTAGATCGTGCTAGCTCCGATACCAGGGTATGTTCTTTGACCTCAGTCGGTGGACGCTTTGTTTCAGGTGGTGAGTTGACCATCGATATAGTTTGCGAAGCTGAAAACGCTACAGCAACTGCAACGGCTACAGGCAGGATAGGCAAGTTTCGGAGTGTCGATGGTTAAAACCAGCCTCTCGGTAGACGGATCATTGCATAAAGCAGAAGGCTATATCACTGTTTTTCTAGCCCTAATTTGTTGTCTTATGGCAGTCGTCTTGATTGTTTTTGTCGAGCTGGCGGTCCAAGTTAGTGACCGAGAGGTTGCACAGTCAGTTGCTGACGAAGCCGCCTTGTTGGGTGTAGAGCAGTTAGATGAAGAATTGTTTCTTACTGAGTCCAAGGTTTCTCTGGACGAGTCAGCGGTAACAAACATCGTTCGTGGTTTGGTTCAGGAGAGGTCAAGAGATAACGATCTTCGGCTGAGTATCACTGATCTAGAAGTATCGGATACCCGAGTGGACTTGGCATTGTTCTTTGTGTCGGATAAAGCCGTGGACTTAGAATCTGAGTTTGACAATATCGTTAAAGCTAGTGTCGAAATTAGTGTGGATCTGAATTGACGATAGTTGGCTAGGCGCCGAGTGCTTTGTTAAGCAGGTAGTGATCGGCTAGGACTAGTGCAGTCATAGCTTCTACTATTGGTACAGCACGGGGGAGTACGCAAGGGTCGTGTCTTCCTTTGGCTTCTAGCTCGACTGACTCACCATCGACGGTTGTTGTGGTTTGTTTCTTTGAGATCGTCGCTGTTGGTTTGAATGCCACCCTGAAATAGAGAGGTTCGCCATTGGTGATGCCACCTTGGGTGCCTCCAGAGTAGTTGGTTGTTGTTTTGACTATGCCATCTTTGTCAGTGAAGTAAGGATCGTTGTGTTCAGAACCGCTCATTTGTGTGCCAGTGAAACCACTTCCGATTTCGAAACCCTTCGTTGCAGGTAAAGATAACATTGCTTTGGCTAGCGTGGCTTCGAGTCGATCAAACACAGGTTCTCCCAGTCCAGCTGGTAGTCCAGTTGCTCTCGCCACAATTGTTCCGCCAAGCGAGTCCCCATTTTGTCTGGCTTTGTCGATTGCTGCGATCATGGCTTCTGCAGTACTCGGATCTGGACACCTTATGTCATTGGCTTCCACCTGATCTCTAGTTACGGCTAACAGCTCTGTCTGATTTGTTGCAGAGATACTGGCTTCAATGTTGCTGACGCTGTGTACCCACGAGAGGATGTCGACTCCGGCAGCTGACGCTAGGAACTGTTTAGCTATCGCCCCAGCTACAACACGGCTAGTTGTTTCTCTGGCTGATGTTCTTCCCCCTCCACGGTGATCGCGTACCCCATATTTTGCTTGATATGTGTAATCAGCGTGGCTAGGTCTGTAGAGATCTTTCAGGTGATCATAAGCACCTGGGTTATGATCCTTGTTCCGAATTAAGAAAGCTAGAGGAGTGCCGGTGGTCACACCTTCGAAGACGCCCGACAATATTTCTAGTTCATCGGGTTCATTACGTTGTGAGACCAGTTTGCTTTGAGCCGTCCTACGCCGTTCAAGTTCAGTGGTAATCGCTGCTAAATCTAGTGTTATACCCGGAGGGCAACCGTCTATCACTCCTCCAACAGCAGGGCCATGAGACTCTCCAAAAGTCGTTACTCGAAACAATTCACCAAATGTGTTACTCACAAATGACAGGCTAGCATCTCAGAAGGTGGTGCAAAGTGCGCGCGTATAGGCCACAATAGAAGTGTGGAAAAGCCGTCGACTCCTAACAACAACCCTCTAACAACTGCCGAAATGATGGCAGCGTACAGAGCGGAGCAGCAACAGCCCCAAGATGAAGCGAAGCTGGGTTGGCTTTATCTAGGCTTTATTGCCGTATGTTTCATAGCAGTTCTTGCTTTGGCCTGGGTAACGCTTGACGACGATGACTCGGTAGGAGGGTTAGGGGTTGAGCCTATTGATCAGACGGCAGGACAAGTCGAAGGTACGGTTCCAACATCGGCAACACCAGCAGATCCAGCCCCTGATGCTGCTGAAACAGATGAGTCAGTAGCGGAAACTGTTTCAGTCGAAGACGTTCAAGTAGACGTCAGCGCGCTTCTTGAAGGAACATCCATTTTGTTTGATGCAAATGAAGCAACTATTAGCTCTGGTGCTGCAGTAATCGCTGAGGTTGCTGAAGCAGTTCGTGACACAGATCTTAATTTGAGAGTCGAAGGCTACACAGATTCCGTCGGCGACGCCGAAGATAATCTAACTCTCTCAGAAGAAAGAGCCGAAACTGTAAGGGCTGCTTTAGTTTCAGAAGGTATAGCGGCTTCAAGAATAGAAATTGAAGGTTTCGGCGAAACTGAAGCAGTTCAAGAAGACCCAACCGATGAAGAGCGGATAGCAGACCGCCGCATCGAGATCGTAGTCATCGAACCGTAGTCACCGCAATGGGGTGCCTCTGGCCTCGTGCAAAGAGAATGCTGGTCTTGTGGAGCTGGAGGGAATCGAACCCTCGACCTCCTGCTTGCAAAGCAGGCGCTCTAGCCAACTGAGCTACAGCCCCAGACCGAAGATCTAGGATACTTGGTTTCAATCCAAAAGCAGCGATCTTTTTGCTTAGAAAGAAATGTTTGCTTTAACTAGTTTCAAAGGCGTAAAAGTCGCCATTTCTGGCGCCTACATAGATGGAACCGTCCCAGAAGGCTGGGGTGGACTCAATACAGTCTCCGTCGGACACACTGTGTCGCCAGATCAGCTCTGGTCCATCGTCGTCTAGAGAGTAGGCGGTGATTTCACCATTGCAGTCGCCTTGGAGAAGATGGTCGTCTACCACAACGGGTGAAGACCAGATAGTTGTTTCATGATCTAACTCCCATTGGGTTTCACCAGAATCTTGGTCAAGGCCAAGAATGCGGCCATCTGATGTCGAGACGATTACCAGATCTTCGTATAACGCTGGGGTGGCCCAGACACCAGACTCATCGCCCGTTTGAACTTCTCTTGACCAAACTACTGGGTTGTCTTGATTTTCTGGGTTGAGTTTAAAGACCTGACCTAGATTTACAGACCTTGGAGTCTGTCTCTGATACTGCGCTCCAAGATAAAGGTGCCCGTCTTTGTCAATCACAATCGAAGCGTCGACATCGTCGCCAACCCAATAACGGAAGGTGCGAGTCGGTTCGACGCCACGCTCGAGGCCTTCAATATCCCAGCCTTGTACTAGGCCGCCTGAGTTTGCGAAATACACTGTATTTTCACTTATCGCAACAGAGTTCTCGATCGATACTTCGCTATCGCCAATATTGTCCAACAGCTCGCTGTCCCAAGAAGGAGTAGAGAAAACCTCTTGAGGGTTAACTTGAACCTTGCCGTCTTCGTCGAAACTTCGATTGAGCTTCACAATATAGAACCGTGAGTTTTCCCCTCCAATAAACAGATAGTCGTCGATTACAAGAGCTGAACTATCCCAATCGTTGTTCCATAAGGTAGACCGAACTTCTTCTGGTTCGATTTTCCACAAGGCTTCTGGTGATTCTCTATCAAGGGCAACAATATGGAAGTGATCGTCTCTGCTGCCGGTATAGATCAGTGGAAATCCGTCTGGGTCTGACGTCGCCGTGCCTTTAATAATGTCTCCCGTTTCGTACTTGGGGAACACTTCTTCGCCAGTGTCTGGATCAAAGAAGTTAAGAGCCCGATTATATCCGCCTACGACAACCCAAGAGGCATCGGCTTGTTGCGGAGAAGGTATAACGAGTGGTTGTCCAGTCCAGCCAGACCCGCACCATACTTTGTCGACGCCTGCGACTGGAGAGTTTGAGCACCCAATTTCAGACGACCATTTGTCGGTGACGTTTGCCCCAACGGTTCCTTGCCCATGAAAGGTTCGTGTTGGGTTTCCTCTAAATGTAAGAAGACCGATTGCATCTGGGTTGATCGTCGTCCAAGAGTTACCTGAACTATCAGGATCTACCCATCGTCCTCTTGTTGCAACTGGACCGTTTCTGTCAATTCTTGTTGGGCTAAAGCGTGTTAGAGCTAGAGCTGGTGATTCGACGTTAGAACCAATGTCAGATTCGACGGCAAGCGACTGGGGTCCAGCCAATATCTGAGTTTGGTTATCTACAATTTCGCCACGACTGCCATTGAACAGCAGCAGTGAAAACCCGATTAACGTGAGGGCAATCGCAGTCCTACGACGGTATGAATTTGAGACAGACTTAGAGGTCTTGTTAGTTCTAAATTTGACAAACTCAGCCTGTTTTTCGGAATTATCGCCGCCCATATCAACTCAGTCTGCCAGCAAATTAGGGTAGAGGCACCTTAGCCTGCTGCTTTAGAGGGCTGCAGAGGATTTAGACACTAAATGCACCCAAGACCGGCCCGGGGTAAGTTCGATGACCTCACCAGATGAATCTGTAAAGGTAGCTGCAGCGCTGAGTCTGGGCTTAGTCCAAGTTCCAGTTATCTTGACTCCATCGGTATAGATCGCCGCTGGCCCTGTCCCAACAAATGGATACTCCGGAACTGTAGCTCCGGTGCTATCACCAAAGCCTGTATCTACTACGTCGGTGCCAACTACTACCACGTTCTCGAATCCAAGTTGATTTCCTTCAGTATCGTTATGTGCGGCACCACGCTGAGTACGTAAGTATCTTTCGCCGTCCCAATCCCAAGTAACTGCATTTGCTGAGTAGCGAACATTTACAGACTCAGCAGGAGCTCCTTCGGCACTTACTGAACTCGCCCTGTATGCAAACTGTGCTCTTGGTGCTGGTTCGTCTCCTGTAGCCCAATGGTCAAAGAGACTCGTGTAAACATTGCTTGGAGCCCGACGTGCTGGTTCCCTAAAATATCCTGAGGTCGTGCTGTAACTTCTATTAGATACGTTCTCAAAAGCACGCAGTAATGAATCGGTTGGAAGATTAGCGCCAGAGTATATGTACAGCGGTCGACCAAAGCTGTTGAATATTCCAATGTCGGTCGTTCTCCCAGATCTAACTGGACCAACAGTGGTACCTGCGGATTGAAAGACGGCTGCAAACCTGGTCAAGCCACCTTCGACAGGTTCCTCATAGACAATGTCAGCCACTTCGAGCCCAGCTTGCGGAG